>JALSSG010000067.1 GCA_026984355.1 Hydrogenothermaceae bacterium | reverse complement strand
CATTCTAAAGTAGTTTTGGAATGTAATAGAAGCTAATGTCTGGTTTTCTGCTTCTATCTTTACACCTTCTTTAGCTTCTATAGCTTGATGAAGACCGTCAGACCACCTTCTTCCAGGCATTAGTCTTCCTGTAAACTCATCAACTATTATTACCTGTCCATCTTTAACAACATAATCAACGTCTCTATGAAATAGATAGTTGGCTCTTAAAGACTGATTTATAGCGTGTAATATCTCTATATTTTTTGGATCAAACAGGTTATCAAGTCCAAAGTATTTTTCTGCTTTTTCTATACCTTTTTCTGTAAGAACAGCTGTTTTATTTTTCTCATCTACGATAAAGTCTTCATCTTTTATAAGAGTTTTTACAAATGCATCTGTTGAATAATATATAGAAACATCTTCACCAGATGGACCAGATATTATAAGAGGTGTTCTTGCTTCATCAATTAAAATCGAGTCTACCTCGTCAATTATTGCATAGTGATGTCCCTTTACCTGTACAATCTGGTCTTTTGAAAAAACCATATTATCTCTTAAGTAATCAAATCCAAACTCATTATTTGTTCCATAAGTTATATCTGCTTCATATGCTTTTCTTCTTTCTGTTTCAACAGCATGAGTAAAAAAGTTTTTTCTTGCATCAACATTAAACTTTTCAGAAGGTAAAAGTTCTCCTTTATAACCTTTAGGCCATACTCTCATATCATTTTCTATAGCTTCTTTAAATTTATCTTCATTTACCCATTCAATTGTGAAAGATTTGTTATTGGTGTTAATTGCTCCTACAGATAAACCAAGAAATTTGTATATAGTCCCCATTTGGACAGCATCTCTTTTAGCAAGGTAATCATTTACAGTAACTAAATGAACACCTCTACCAGTAAGCGCATTTAGATATATTGCAATAGATGCTACCAGTGTTTTACCTTCACCTGTTTTCATCTCTGCTATCATACCTTTATGAAGAGCAACAGCTCCTATTAACTGTACGTCAAAAGGTCTAAGTCCAAGGGTTCTTTTTGCAGCTTCTCTAACAAGAGCAAAAGCTTCTGGTAAAATATCTACAATTTCTCCAGATGTGATAGCATCTTTTAATTGTTCATCGTTTCTTACTTTTTCTATAAGTTTTAAACTTCTTTCTCTAATTTCTTTATTAGAAAGTTCATCAAGTTCCGGCTCTAAAGCGTTAATTTTTTCAACAATTGGTTTTATCTTTTTTATTTCTCTTTCGTTTTTTGTTCCAAAAATTTTTTTCGCTATAAGACCTAACATTGCTGGATTCAACCTCCAAACTTTGAGGATATAAATTTTGTATAATTTCTATTCGTTTATTTTATAACGATATTGTATTATTTCAAATAAAAGGAGAATTATTATGAAAATAGTTTTTTTAGATGCAAAAACCGTAGGTAATGATATTGATTTAAGAGTTCTTGAAAAGTTTGGTGATTTAATTGTTTATCCTACAACTAAACCAGAAGAGTTATCCAGTAGGATTTATGATGCTGATATTATAATAACTAACAAAGTAGTAATAGATAAAAAGGCTATAGATAATGCCTTTAATCTCAAACTTATATGCGTTGCAGCAACTGGAACAAATAATGTTGATATTAGATATGCAAAAGAGAAAGGAATAGCTGTTACAAATGTAGCAGGCTATTCTACCGAAAGTGTTGTTCAACATACATTTGGTATGCTTTTTTATTTACTGGAACATCTAAGGTATTACGATGATTATGTAAAAAGCGGTAAATATTCTGAAAGTGATATTTTTACACATCTTGGAAAACCTTTTTATCAGATAAATGGAAAAAGGTGGGGAATTATAGGTCTTGGAACTATTGGAAGGAGAGTAGGTCAGGTAGCAAAAACATTTGGTGCACAGGTTGTTTATTATTCTACTTCTGGTGTTAAAAGAGAAGAAGAATTTCCTGAAGTGTCTTTAGAGGAGCTCTTATCAACCAGTGATATTGTTTCAATACATGCTCCTTTAAATGAAAAAACTAAAAATTTAATAACATATGAAAAAATTAAACTTATGAAACCTTCTGCTATATTACTCAATCTTGGTAGAGGAGGTATAGTAAATGAAAACGATTTAGCCACTGCTCTTGAGGAAAATATCATTGCTGGAGCAGGGCTTGATGTGTTAGAAAATGAACCTATAAACCCTGATAATCCATTACTGAAAATAAAAAATCAAGAGAAGATTTTAATAACACCTCATATTGCATGGACTTCAATAGAGGCAAGACAAAAGCTTATAAATGAGATATCAAAAAATATAGAAGCTTTTTTAAATGGTAGTGTTAGAAATAGAGTAGATTTATTTTAAAATTCCGTATTTTACTATTTTATCTAAGAAACTGATAAAATCTTTAGCTATTGCTATCCTTGGTAGTTTAAAGTAGTCATTTTTTTTGGATGGTTCTATTATACCCTTTTCAACTGTATATGCAGTATAAAAATAATCCTTTACTATATTTTTTAAAAAATCATCATAATGTCCAAAAGGATATGAAAAGTGCTTTACCTTTTCTCCTGTTAGCTCTTCTAATTCTCTTTTTGAAGTTTCAAGTTCCCACCTTGTTCTTTTTTCTCTTTCTTCATCTGTTTCAAATTCAAGGAAAGAACTGAAGTTTTTCTCAAGCTCATTTTTTAATTTTCCTTTCCAGTCTTTTTGTTTGAAAAAACTTTTATCTAGGGATTTTATAAAATCTTTAACTTCCTGTTTTAGGTATCCCCTTTTAACTGCAAGATTGTTTTTGTCTGGAAATATTGGATAACCTATAGTAGGTTTTTCTATTTTAGAAAAATCGTAAGAATTACCATAGGAATATGGTAAACTCCAGTGTCCATTACTACCATCATAAAAATCTTTAATTTCCTGAGAATAAAACACTTTAGCATGTATCTTTGCATGCCCACCGATTTCAAAAACATCTTTCATTTTATTTAACTCAGAAATTGTTAAAAAGTCATTAGACCAGCCTTTTGTAAGAAACTCATAGTTAGCCTGTGCCATTGTTTTTGGTCTGTGAAGTTCATTGAAAGAAACATCTCCTTTCCAGTAATCTTCAAGTGTAGGTCTGACTCTATCTTCTTTTAAAATTCTTGACGACACAGGAAAAATAGTTGCTTTAAGTCTGTGCTTTTTTAGCAAAGGATAAGCATAAACAAAATTATCTACATATCCATCATCAAAAGTAATAACGATAGATGGTTTATCAGGAACTTTTCCTTCAGATAGGTACCAAAATGCTTCTTCTAAAGATATAACATTAAAAAGTTTTTTTATTATCCTAAGTTCTATATCAAATGTCTTGTAATAAACATCAAATCCAAATCGTGGAAGAATTTTATGATAATAAATTACAAAAATTTTGCTTCTCAATGCTTTAACTATCCCCTACTAATTCTTTAAATAATTTTATATATTTTTCTGATGTATTTTCTATAGAATAATTCTTAGCTGTTTTAACAGCATTTTTAGCTATTGTTTTATACTCCTCATCTGATAAAGAGAGCATTTTTTTCATTTTTTGTGTTAAACCTTCAACATCTCCAACAGGTACAGAAAAACCATTTACACCATCTTTCAGATATTCTCCTATACCACCTGCTAAGGTAGATAATACTACCTTGCCTGTTGCCATTGCTTGAAGCAATGCTCCTGCTATTCCTTCTAAGTTAGATGAAAGTACAAAAAAATCAGAAGCATTTAGTATATCTGGGATATCTTCTCTAAACCCAAGCCCAAGCACTTTATCTTCTACATTAAACTTCCTTGCATATTCTTTAGTATATAAATCTGTCTTTTTACCAACCAGTATTAAAAGGCAGTTTTCACAATTTAAACGGGAAAAAGCTTCTATTAACTTGTCTTGAGCTTTTACCTGAATATTCCAGTTTGCAACATTAACAAATATTTTTTTATTAACAGGAAAACCTAACTTTTTTCTTAATTCTTCTTTCTTTTCTGGCATAGGTTTAAATCTTTCTAAATCTATACCGCTTTCTATTACTACTAATCTTTCAGGGAAAAAACCAGCTTTCTTTAAGGTTTCATACACACCTTTTGAAACAACTACAATTTTATCTGCAGCAGAATATTTAAAATATTTTGAAAAGAAAGAAGGAACTCTCCCTGACCTTCTTACAGCTATAATTTTTGGTTTATGCTTTAGAAAAGGCTTTACAAATCTAACATAATCAAAAGCGTGAGGAGAGTTACCAATTACAATATCAAATCTATTTTCATCAATGATTTTTTTCAATCTTATATAATTTCCTATATTTCTTCTGTTAGTTTTCTCATCATGTTCAAAAAAATGAAAAGGTACGTTATATGGCTTTAACTTTTCAATCATCTGAGTATATTTAGAAGATAAAGCAAGATGAACATCTATACCTTTTTTCTTTAATTCTCTAGTTGTTAGATACACCTGTTCTTTTGTTCCTCCCCAGCCTGTACCATCAACTACCTGAAGTATCTTCAGCTTAATTACCTCCTTGACACCAACAAAAATGATATACCTATATTATCGTAATCTTAACTACACAATGTAAAATATGCAAATAAATATATTCTAATATTTATTGATTTCAATTATTTAAAAGTAAAGACTAACCTGAACAAAAATAAATAACAAAAACTATTGACTACATAAACAGTAATCATTATCGTTAAGATTAAACTGTTATTATTAATAGTAATTGCTACTATTATTAGTTATTTAGTTTTAATAGTTATTAATATCAATAAGGAGGTTAGAAAAATGTTTCAAAAAGGAAAACTTACAATAGGAAGTGTCCTTATGGCAGGTGTTTTGACTACCTTTGCCAGCGAAAAAATACCTTTAGGTAAACATTACCAGATTGAATATGTGAAGTATTTTGCTTATGCAGACAATGTTAATCTTTCTAACAAAAAAGGAACTGGAACTATAGAAGGTATAGTTGTATTTGCAGGAGATAGAGAACCTAAAAACAGAAGAAAACTCATAACAAAAGACAAACATGTATGTGGTAAAGGTTTTAAGATTGACAAAGTATACATAATAGGAAAAAACAAAGGAATAAAAAATGCTGTTGTATACATAGAAGGATTAAAAGTAAAAAAATCAGAAGAGAAATCTTTAATCCAAAAAGGATGTGAATTTCATCCAAGAGTTTTTGGGATAACTGCTGGTTCTATATTAAAAGTAATCAATCAAGACCCAGTAAAACACGAAGCTACTGGTGTTCAGGACTTTGAAACAATTTTCAAACTATCTCAACACAAACAAGGAATGGTTGATAAAGTCAAACTTGATAAACCAGGAATTGTAAAAATCACCTGCAGTATTCATGGATGGATGATTTCATGGGGAGTTATACCTTCCAATCCTTTTTATGCAATAACAGATGAAAACGGAAAATTCAAGATTACAGATGTCCCAGCAGGAACCTACACACTAAAACTATGGCATGAAGGCTTTGGAGAAGATGAAATCACTGTAAACGTAAAAAAAGGCAAAACTACAAAAGTAAAGTTTGAAATTGAGTAAGGAGGTGCAAAAATGAAGAAAGCATTGACTGTCGTTTTAGCTGGAATAATTACAACACAGGCTTTTGGTGAACATCATCTAAAATTAAAACCTTTACCGAACAAACCTCCTATCCCTGCAGATAATCCAATGACAAAAGAAAAAATAGAACTTGGAAAGTTTTTGTACTTTGACCCAAGACTTTCTGGTGATGGAAGTACTTCATGTGCTACATGTCATTCTCCAGAAGATGCATGGGGTAAAAATCAGATATTATCTCCAGCTTATCCTGGAAACGAGCATTTCAGGCACTCTCCAACGATATTAAACTCAGCTTATAACTCACTGCAGTTTTGGGACGGTAGAGCAAAAAGTTTAGAAGAGCAAGCAAAAAAACCAATAGTATCACCATTTGAGATGAACCTGCATTACGACCTTATGATAGAAAGATTAAAAGCAATAGCTATGTATAGAGAAATGTTCAAAAAGGCTTTTCCTGATGAACAAAATCCTATAACTCTTGAAAATGCAGTAAAAGCTATAGCGAGTTTTGAAAGAACAATAGTATGTAATGACAGTCCTTTTGATAAATACCTAAGAGGAGATAAAAATGCTTTAACAAAAAAAGAAAAATTAGGATTAAAGCTCTTTACCGGTAAAGCTGGCTGTATTCAATGTCATAACGGTGCGAATTTAACAGATAATAAATTTCATATTACAGGTGTTCCAAAAAGCAAGGCGGAAGACAGAACATTAGCAAGGATTACAAGGAACTTCGTACTAAAACAGGCAGGCTTTAAAAATCCAGACAGTATAGATAGAGATTTAGGAAGGTACTTTCTCACCAAAGACCCAAAAGATAAAGGAAGTTTTAAAACTCCTACTTTAAGAAACGTTGCCTTAACTCCACCTTATATGCATAACGGTGCATTTAAAACATTAAAAGAAGTTATAGAGTTTTATAACAAAGGTGGTGGGAATGTTCCAAATAAAGATAAAGCTTTAAAACCTCTGAACCTTACAGAAAAAGAAAAGAAAGCATTAATAGCATTCCTAAAAGCATTAACCTGTGAAAATGTTCCTTATGTAGAAGAACCAGAACTACCTGATTATGACAAATAAATAAAAAAGGAGGTTAATTAACATGAAGATTTCAAGACGAAATCTAATCAAGCTTTCGGCAACAACAGGCTTAACAGCCTTTACAGCCTCAGCTTTTTCTCCCCTTGTAGGGATAGTCAATGTAGCACAGGCTAAACCATTTAAAAAATCTAAAGTAAAACCTTTTAACTTTGCTGTTATAGGTGATGCGCATCTGTATGAAATGCCAGACCACAGATTTGATAAAACTCTTGAAAGAGCAGTATCAGATGTGATTAAGATGAGGCCAAAACCGGATTTTGTGGTTTTTATAGGTGATTTGGCTAACTTTGGAAAGAAAAAAGAACTTTTAAAAGGAAAGAGAATTCTTGATAAATTAACAAAAGCAGGAATTCCATACAAAATGATACCAGGAGAACACGACTGGTATTTAGATTTAGGAAAAGCATGGAAGGAGCTTTTTGGTTCACCTTTCTGGAGTTTTAATCATAATGGTGTTCACTTTATAGGTTTAAACTCTATTTTAGTTGAAGATTACTGGACTGCAAGAGATTTAACTCCATGGGAAAGAATGCTTGCTATTGCCGAATTAGAATGTCATATATGTGGTCTATGGGGCGTTGGTGAAAAACAACTCCAGTGGCTAGAAGAAGATGTAAAAAATCTATCTCCTGATACACCAGTAGTTATATTTACTCACTCACCATTATGGAACTACTATCCAAGATGGAATTTTCAGACTAAAGATGCAGATGCAATAAGACAAATACTATCAAAATTTGAGAAGGTAATAGCAATTCACGGCCATGTGCATCAAGTAGTGTATAACAAAACAGGAAATATGGTTCATATAGGAAATCTTGCAACATCATGGCCGTGGCCTTATCCACCTGTGGAACTTCCATATCCTGAAATCGTAATGAACAGAGCAGACCCTGGAGACATATACGATGGTGTTGGTTTCGCTACGACTTATATAGATGATACATTCTTAGGTCTATTTAAATATAAAGAATGGGCAGATTTAATTCCAGAACACTTAAAAAATGGAATATCTCTCTAAGGAGGTTTTAGTGATGATAAAAAGAAAATATTTATTAACAGGTATATTATCCTTAGCTATAACTACTACTGTTTTCATAAAAAGCTCTACAGGTAAACCTCCCATTTCAGAAGAAGACTTAAAACTTATGAATGAAGAACTGATAAACCTTATAAAAAAAGGAGACCAGCTATGGCACAGTGAAAAACTTGGAACAAATGGACTTACATGTGCAAATTGCCACCCAGATGCTGCAAATTCAAATCCCCATACATTCCCTAAGTTTCAAGAAAATGTCGGTAAAGTTGCAACCTTAAGAGAAATGATAAATTGGTGCATCCAAATACCACTTGAAGGTAAAACTCTACCAGAAGACAGCGAAGAAATGAAAGCTTTAGAAGCCTACTCTATATATATGTATAGAGGATTTAAGCTAAAGCCAGGAGACAACTCCAAGGCTTACCCTCCTGTGAAAGTGAAGGAAGGCCCTGGATACCCCTAAAAGCCTTCCTGTGCCCTGCTCTGCAGGGCTTTTTTTTAACCTAATTCGTATCTTGCCATATATTCTGGAGATTTAAGATAAAGCTCTATAACAGCTTCTTCTTTTTTGATAATTTCTAAAGAATTTTCTTTAGCAAATGTCAAAATTTCCTGCAAATCTTTAAATTCTTTTGGCATATCTATTGGAGCCTTTTCTCCAAAGAAAAAGTCATCGTAATCTTCGTAAACTAAATACCACATAAAACTTTCTCCTTTTATTTAAGATATTTTTTCATATGAAGGATAGCTTTTTGTGTAGGAATTCTTCCTCTTGGAGTTTTTTCAATCATACCAATTCTAAGTAGATATGGCTCTATCATCTCTTCTATTGTATCTTTATTTTCATTCATAGCCATTGATATAGTATTTATACCTACAGGTTTACAGTCAAACTGGTAAATTAATATAGATAAATATTTTCTATCTATAGAATTTAACCCATATTCATCTATACCTAAAAATTCAAGAGCCTGTAAGGTTTTATCTACATCAATCTGTCCATCATATTTTATCATTATATAATCTAAAACTCTCTTTGCTAACTTGTTTGCAACTCTTGGTGTTCCCCTAGACCTTTTCGCTATTTCATATGCAGATTGGTCATCTATTCTAAAATTCATCAAAGACAACGTTCTTTTAACAATCTCTTTTAGTGCTTTTGTTGAATAATAGTCAAAACTTAGAATAATGCCAAACCTTGATAGTAAAGGAGAAGTCAATAGTCCACTTCTTGTTGTAGCTCCTATAAGTGTAAAAGGTTTTAACTCTATTCTTATAGAACGCGCTGATTTTCCTTTTCCAAGGATTATATCTATCTGAAAATCCTCCATTGCAGAATAGAGAGTTTCTTCAACAGAAGGGTTTAAACGGTGAATTTCATCTATAAACAATATATCTCCTTCTTCAAGGGAAGTTAATATACCAGCTAAATCTCCCTTCTTATCCAAAATATTTCCTGAAGTGATTTTTAACTGGACTCCAAGTTCATTAGCAATAATTTGAGCAAGAGTTGTTTTACCAAGTCCTGGAGGACCTGAAAGTAGTATGTGGTCTAAAGATGTTTTTCTCTTTTTTGAAGCTTCAATAAAAACTTTTAACTTTTCCTTTATATGTTCCTGACCTATGTATTCATCAAGTTTAAGAGGTCTTAAATTTACTGATTTGTTAAGGTTAACCATCTTAATAAAAACTCCTCAAAACTTCTAATAGGGTCTTCATAGTAAACCTTTTCTTTAATCTCAAGCTCATAAAGAGAACTTATTAAGTTAATTAGTTGATTTTCATCTAAATATTGAGATAATTTTTTCAAATTTGACTGCATAAAAGGATGGTTAACTTTTATCTTTTGAAAAATTTGCTCATAGGGTATGCCCTGTCTTTCCATTGTTTTTAGAAGAAGTAATCTATTTATATAAGTAAGAAGCAAAGCCTGAATTTCAAAAGGGTGATGAGACACTTCAACAAGTTTTTTGAAAATATTAAGAGCTTGTTTATCTTTCTTAAAAAACTTATCTACAAAACTAAAAACATTTTCTTCTATTTTAGAAAAAACTATCCTGTCTATATCATCTTTTTGTATAACTTCCTTATTTTTTGTTAGTGTTATTAGTTTTTCTACTTCTTGCTTTGCAGAATATAAATCATTACCTAACTTTGAAATAAGATAAAGAAGCGTATCGTCATCTATTTTTAGTCCTTCTTTCTCTATTTTCTTTTTTATAGAAATCATAAAAGCCTTTGAAGTTAATGGAGGAGCCGTAAAAACCTTTGCTTTAGTTAAAATAGTTTTGTAAGGTTCTTTTTTCGGTATTTTATCCTTTAGAGAAACAAGAATCAGCTTATCCGTTTGTGGTATTTCATCTAAAAACTTCAAAAAATCTTCCACTTGTTTTTTAGAAAACTTAGAAAACAACTGGTCAACATCCCACACAACAGCAACTTCGCCTTTTGAAAAAAGACCAGAGCTTGAAAAAACATCTTTTATCTGATGTAAATTTACTTCATCTCCCCAGAAAAAGTGAAATCCTGTTTTTTTACTCTCCTTTATCTTTTCTACCGCCTGTTTTTTTATAAAATTCTCTTTTCCATAAAAAAGGTTTAAACTGCCTAAATAATCTAAATTGAAATTTTTTATTATTTTTACTAAATTTTGTTCTTTAGCACTCATTTTATTCCTTTAAAAGAGAATAAATCCTTACTTCAACCAAACTTGCAAGGTCTTCAAGGGCATATCTTTTTTCAAAGTCAGCTCTCAAACCTGTACCTACATACTGGGTAGTTTCCTTTATCGTTTTGCTTAATATAGTATCTCCATTTATATTTTCAATCTCTAAATCAAGCTTAATATTCATCTTATATATGGTAGCTCTTTGAGCACTTGAATACCCAATTTCATCAAAGGAAATTTTTCTTATATTAATACTTAAAAATCTTGTTGTTCTGGTAGAACACTCTATTCTATTTCCTGCCATCAAAATAGCATCCGAAACAAATCTATTAAATACATCTAATGCTGTTGCTTCTGCTGAAGGTATTTTTATTTCTTTTATGCAGTAAATATGTCCTGTTTTCTGTGTAGTTTCCTTTTTTATTCCACAGCTAAAAAACAATAAGCCTATAAAAATTATCAAAACCAGTTTAGCTATTTTGTCCATCAAATTTCTCTCTAAGTTTTTTTGCCACATATTCAGGAACCATTTGTAAAACATCACCTTTGTGAAAAGCAACATCTTTAACAATAGTAGAACTAATATGTATTAATTCCTGAGAAGGCATCATAAAAAATGTTTCTACCTGGTCTAACTTATAATTAGTCATAGCTATTTGGAGTTCGTATTCAAAATCTGTAAATAATCTCACACCTCTTATTATGATTTTTGTATCGTACTTTTTAGCAAAATCAACAAGCAATCCACAAAAAGGCTCTACTATAACTCTATCTCCATACTCTTTTACTGAATTTTTAAACATATCTACCCTTTCATCTATAGTAAAGAGAGGTTTTTTCTTTGGATTTTCAGCTATTGCTACTACTACTGTTTCAAAAATATTCAAAGCTCTCTTAACTATATCTAAATGCCCAAGATGAACAGGGTCAAAAGTACCTGGGTATATGCATAATTTCGTTGTCATTCATCTTCTCCAAAAAGATATTGCTGTTTCTCCATAAATCCTTTTTTCATCAGCATCAAAATCTTTTTCTTTCCTGTGTTCTAAGATAAATACACCACCTTTATTTAAGTTGGATACTGCAAGATTAATTAGTTTATCATATGCTTTAAAATCGTAAGGTGGGTCTGCAAATATAACATCAAACTTTTGTTTGTTTTTTTTCAAAAAAGATAACGCATCTGAACATACAATTTTTACATTTTTATCATATTTCTTTGCAATTTCCTTTAAAGAAAAACAAACCTGTTTATCCTTTTCTACAAATACCACTTCTTCTGCACCTTTTTTTAAAGCCTCAAATCCTACCCTTCCTGTTCCAGCAAAAATATCCAAAAATCTCTTACCAGAAACATCATATAAAATATTAAATATAGCCTGTTTTACTATATTTGCTGTAGGACGAACCTTTGTTTTTTTCAATCTATAACCTTCACAAAAAATAAACAAGTTATAATTTATAATATTTTGTATTAACATACAAAGATTGAGGAGAATATGAGATTTTTTGTAATCCTACTTACATTTGCTCTTATTTATTCTTGTGGGACAATAGAAAAAAAAGCAAAAGAGTTTAAAAAAGAATACTTTGAATTAGAAGAAGAAACACAAAAACCTGTTCCCAAAAAACAAAAAGTTCAAATACCTAAGGAAGAAATAACAAAAACCTTCATAAAAGACAGGTCAGAAAAACTTCCTGATATAGAAAAATTAAAATTATCAAAAAACCTTAAAGAGATAAAAACTCTAAAAAGTCATAAAGATGCTGTAAATGATTTAGCTTTCAGTAAAGATGGAAGGTATTTAGTATCTGTAAGCTCAGATAAAACAGTAAAAATATGGGATGTTAAAAGAAAAAAACTTATAAAAACATTAGAAGGTCATGGAGATATTATCACAAGTGTAGATATATCAAAAGATAAAAAATTTATAGCCACAGGAAGCTGGGATGGTTCTATAAATCTATGGGATTTTGAAACAGGAGAGCTTCTAACCACAATAGAAGGTCCATTTTCATATATAAATGATGTGGCTTTTTCTCCTACAGATAGACTCTTGGCTGCAGCAGGAATAGATAAAAAGATTTTCATATTTGATTATGAACTTGGAGAGTTAGTAAATGAAATAAAAGCTCATGATGATGCCATTAACTCAATAGCTTTTTCTCCTGATGGAAAGTACCTTGTTTCAGCAAGTAGTGATAGAACAGTTAAAATATGGGATATTTACGATAATATACTTGTAAAAACTTTAGCTGCCCATAATGATATTGCAAAAAGTGTAAGCTACTCAAGAAACGGTAAATATTTAGCTTCTGGAGGTTGGGACAACACTATAAATATATGGGAAACTACAAAATGGTTAATCTACAAAAAACTCCAAAGCCCTGCTTTATTTGTAAACTATGTAGATTTCTCAAGGGACAGTAGATTTTTAGCATCCGCTCATTGGGACAACAGTGTACACATATGGGACGTAAGGACAGGAAAAGATATAAAATCAGCAAAAACATTCCGTTCTTATGTTACAGTTGTAAAATTTTCACCAACAGAAAGAATTATAGCCGCTGGAAGTAATGATTCTGATATAAAGTTATTTAGTCTAAGTGATGGATATTTCTCTGCTATTACAACATCTATATCACAGATAATAACTCCTACTGGTAAAAAAATTAAATTACCTGTAGGCTCATATATAGAAATAGATGTTCTATTTAATGATGTAATCATTCCAGATAAAAAAATAAAAGGAAAATTTGTAAAAGGAACTTATGACACTCTATACAAAGTTTTAAATCCTGTTGTTGTTTATGAAGACACACCTATATATAAAACTCCAAAACTACTAAGAAAGATAGGAAGTATCTCATCTGGAACTATACTTGAAAAAGACAGTATCTTTCTTTCTCCAGACTTAAAAACAGCTCTAATAAAAGCAGAAAACAAACATGGATGGATTAAAAGTGAAAACATAGCAAAATTAGAAAAAAATACAGACTTTTATATTGTGATAGACAAAATGGCTATTTTATTAGATGCCCCAAAAGGTAAAGGAATTGCAAAGCTTACAAGAGGTATGGCTTTAGAAGGGATATATTACTCACCATATCTTAAAGAATATTATGTAAAATCTCCATTTGGAAAAGGATGGGTAAAAAAAGATTACATTACAAAAGTAGAGTATGAACCAGTAAAAGACACTTACATTGTTCTGAAAAATGCAAAAATACTTTTATCTCCATTTATGTTAGAAAGTGCAGGAAAATTACCAGAAGGTATAGAAATAAAGCCTGAAGCAAGAGTAAAAATAGACAATAGATACTACTACTATGTAGACCTTACAAAATATGGAAAAGACCTTTGTAAAGGGTACTGTATGGGATATATAGAAGAAAAATATATAAAACCTGTATCTACAGTATCAAAACATACCGTATGGACTAAAAGAAAAACAGCACTAAGACTATCTCCAGAAGGAACAAAAATAATAGATATAGAAAAATCAACACAGTTAAATCCAATAGCTCATACAGAAAAATACTATAAAGTAGAGATAAATCCACCAGGAATTACAGGCTGGGTTGAAAAACAATCTTTAACTTCCATAAAACCAAAAGAAAAACCTAAAAAACTACCTATCATAAAAAAACAGCCTGTAAAAGTCATACAAAAAGCAGTTCCCCAGAAAAAACACAAAGAAGAAAAGCAGAAAAAGAAACAAACTTTCAAATATAAGAAAGCTTACATAAAAGTTCCAGCTCTTAACCTAAGAGAAAAACCTGTTCCCGGAGCTAAGATACTTGCAGTTATTCCAAAAGGATATGAGGTTTTAGTTCTGGAAAAAGGAAAAGATGGTTGGGTTAAAGTCAAGTATTACAGTAGAAGCAAGAAAAAATTTGTAATAGGATGGCTGAAAGAAAAATACCTTAAATACAGTAGATAATAATTATTTGAATAAAGTTTTTACAACTTCGTATGCTTCTTTTTCTACAATTAAATCTGTTTTATACTCGTATACAAAGAAACCTAAAGCCAGTAAACCTAAAATAACAACTATTGTAATAAAAGTTTTCATGACTTAATACCTCAATGGTACTTTATATTTAATCAAAAAGATAATTTTTTTATGTTACCTATTTGTTACCTGTAGAAAAGAGATATAATATTTTTCCAAAAATAAATATAAAGAGGGGTAAATTATGATAATAGGCACTCCCCACTCTCATAATGCAACAAAAGTGCTTCTTCTTGGAAGTGGAGAACTTGGAAAAGAATTTGTTATAGAAGCTATGAGATTAGGAATAGAAGTTGTAGCTGTAGATAGTTATCAATATGCACCTGCTCAACAGGTAGCCAATTCCTATTATGTGATTGACATGAAAAACGGTGATGCTGTGAGAAATATAGTTTACAGGGAAAAACCAGATTTTATAGTTCCTGAGATAGAAGCTATTAATACAGATGTTTTATTAGAATTGGAAAAAGAGGGATACACAGTTGTACCATGTGCCAAGGCTGTAAAATATACAATGGACAGAATTCAGATTAGAAGGCTTGCAGCAGAAGAAGTAGGACTAAAAACCTCAGCCTATAGATTTGCTTCTGATATTGATACTTATAAACAGGCTATAAAAGATATAGGACTTCCTGCTGTTGTCAAACCTGTAATGAGTTCTTCTGGTAAAGGACAAAGTATAGTGAAAAAAGAAGAAGACATAGAAAAAGCATGGTACTATGCACAAGAAAATGCAAGAGGAAAAGGTGGTGAAGTTATAATAGAAGAATTCATAGATTTTGATTTTGAAATAACGCTACTAACTGTAAGAACAAAAAACCAGGGAACTTTATTTTGTGAACCAATAGGACATATACAGGTAGAAGGAGATTATCACGAAAGCTGGCAGCCTCAACCTATGAGTGAAACAGCCTTAGAGAAGGCAAAAGATATAGCAAAAAAAATAACAGATGCTCTTGGTGGATATGGTATATTTGGATGTGAACTTTTTGTGAAAGGTGATGAAGTCTGGTTTAATGAAATATCACCAAGACCACATGATACAGGTATGGTTACAATGGTTTCTCAGAATATGTCAGAATTTGAAATACATCTTAGAGCTATCCTTGGACTTCCTATAGATATAAAATTAATTTCACCTGGAGCTTCTTACTGTTTCCATGCTGATAAATGGGGTGTAGCTCCTATTTATGAAAATGTAAATCAAGCTTTATCTATACCAGATACCAAAATAAGAATTTTTGGAAAACCAACAACAAGACCAAAAAGAAGGATGGGAGTCGCTTTAGCTACAGGAAATACCATAGAAGAAGCAAGAGAAAAAGCAAAAAAAGCAGCACAGACCATAAAAGTAGTGGTATAAAAATGACTGAATTTTTAGAGATACCGTTTTTAAAAAATGCTGTTATAGGTGGTATATTACTTTCAATTCTTTTATCTGTCCTGTCTATGTTTATAAACTTAAAGAACTGGTCTTTTATAACTGTTGGTATATCTCACGCTACATTTGGAGGTCTTGCAATAGGATTTTATATGAGTATTTCTCCTACTATTGTAGGAACTTTATTTGCCATTATTGTCGGACTGCTAATAGCTTACATAAGCAGACATGGAAAGATTCATGAAGATGTTTCAATAGGTATACTATTTTCTATGTCTATGGCTTTAGGAGTTATATTTATAACACTTACACCTAACTACAATACAGACCTGTTTACATTTTTGTTTGGAAATATACTTACCATAACCACAGAAGATATATATGTTCTTACAATATTTACAATATTTACATTGTCTTTTATTTTCTTTAATTTCCAGAAAATAATGTACTGCTGTTTTGATGAAGACGTTGCGTACACAAGTGGTATAAACACTTCCTTTTATTATTATTTTTTAATATTACTAATTGCAGTAGCTACTGTTTTATCTGTAAAGCTTGTTGGCGTAATTCTTGCCTCAGCAATGATGATTTTACCTGTTGCTTTTGCCAGTCAAATAGTGTGGCATTATAAAGCCCTGATAAGCCTTTCTATATTTATAAGTGTACTGATGGTTCTGATAGGAATTTATATATCTTATCAATTAAACTTACCTTCAGGAGCTACTATAGTATTTCTTTATTCATTGTTTTTTAGCATTATTGTAGGAATAAAAACTACATTAAGGAAAATTAATGTCTTATCCTAGGTTTATAGGAAATATAGAAAAAAATAGCGTTATCATAACAGATGATGAGTTTCACCATGCAGTAAAAGTTAAAAGAATAAAAGAAGGTCAGTTTATAGAGGTAAATAATCTCAAAGGAAATATAGTTCTTGCCAAAGTTGAAAAAATAGAAAAGAAAAAATTAATTGGCCATATTGTAAAAGAGCTTCCAGTAGAAGAAGAAAAAGTAAAAATAACACTGTACCAGTGTATGCCAAATCATCTGTCTAAAATTGATGATTTGATAGAACCTATCAGTGAACTTGGAGTATATACTCTAGTTCCTGTTTTATCAAAATTCAGTGCGGTCAAGGAAAAAGATGTTTTAAAAAAAATAAAAAAATGGGAAAAAATCGCTATAAACTCTATAAAACAGTGTAAAAGACCTTATCCTTTAAAGATAGAAAACCCTATAAAACTTAAAGACATAAAAGCAAATCAAGAGCTAAAGATTGTATTCTATGAAAAAGAAAAAAGAAAACTAAACTGTAATCAAGAAAAAAAAGTAAACTCTATTGGAGTTTTAATTGGAGCAGAAGGAGGACTATCTGAAGAAGAAATAAACATCTTAAAAGAAAAAGGTTTTCTTACTTATTCTCTTGGAAAAAATATTCTAAGAATGGAAACAGCTGTTATTACAGGTATATGTCAGGTCAAATTTATATTTGATTGAAAATCTCTTTCATCTGTAAAGCGTTCTCTACTGCATAGGCATTATAAGTATTATTAAAATATATAAAAGCTTCTTCAGGATTTAAATTTATAATCTTTTCTGCCCATAGCTTAAGCTCATCTTTTGAATATCTGTATTTATACCACTGTTTTTTACCATGAAATCTAACATAAACAGTTTTTGCTGTATTTTTACATATATCATTAAACTTTGGTGCACTTATACAGCAAAAAATTATGTTTTCTTTTTCTAATATTTCAAAAACCTCCTGGACAAACCAGCTTTCATTTCTAAATTCAATAGCATTCTTAAATGAATTATCTAATTGGCCAGTTATAACCTCAAGATTTGCTTTTTTATATCTAAAAGAAGGTGGTAATTGAAAAAGAAACACTCCTAGTTTCTCTCTAAGAGTATTATAGGAAAGGGTATAAAATTGCTTTAATATATCTTTTGTACCTTTAAACCTTTTCAAATGAGTTATTATTTTATTTACCTTAATAGAATAAAAAAATCCATCAGGAGCTATCTTATACCATCTTTTTAAAGACGAGTTTGTTGGAAATTTATAAAAGGTTGAATTTATTTCAAGTGTATTAAAATACTTAGCATAATATTCAAACCACCTATCAGGTTTTAAATCTATAGGATAAAACTTTCCCTTCCAATCCCAATAAAAATAACCAGATGTACCAATAAATACTTTCAAAGTTTTTTTACTAAAATTTTAATAAAGGTAAGGTTCCTATCTGA
>JALSSG010000066.1 GCA_026984355.1 Hydrogenothermaceae bacterium | reverse complement strand
AATGGTAACCATATTGAAGAAATAATAAAGCAAAAAGACAAGCAGATAAAAGATTTAGAAAACCAATATAAAAACTTAATACAACAGCTAAAAAAACAGCTAGAAGAAAAAGAAAAAGAAATTAACCAGATGAAAGAAAAAGAAAAGTTTTATGAAAACGAAATCTTTAAATATCAACAAATCTTAGACAATTTACAAGAAGAAGGTGTTTTTGTTGCAAGTCCAGATTTTAAATCTGGAACAGAAGGAAACGAACTAATCTATGTAAATAGAAAAGGAAAGGAACTTTTAAAAAAGTTAGGAGAAGATATAAACAATATTTTTGGTTTTTCTATAGACTGGGAACACCCAGAAGGAATATCTATACATAAATTCCACAAAGACCCAGATAAAATTAGAAATATATTAAAATCTATCAAACCAGGAAAAGTAGAAAAAAATGCAAACATACCTGTAGGAAAATATATAATACAGTCTTATAGGTCAGCTTTAGTAGACAAAGATGGTAATGTTATAGGCTATTTATCAACATGGAAAGATGCCACATGGGATAACTTTGCAAAAGAAATGATGGAACTTTCATCACCAGAAAAATTAAGGTCAAAAATAGAACCAGTAAAAGAAATATTAAACCTCATAAAAGATATAGCAAATCAAACAAATCTACTTGCTCTAAACGCCTCTATAGAAGCAGCAAGAGCTGGAGAGTATGGTAGAGGTTTTGCAATAGTTGCTGATGAAGTTAGAAACCTTGCAGAGAAGATATCAAAAAATGTAGAGAATATAGAGAAAGTTATAATTCAGCTTGTAAAAGAACTTGAAAGAAACATGAACTTTATAGATGAAATGAGAGATATAACTTAAGACTTACAATCTGGGCATATGCCATATACCTCTACGCTATGCCCAGTTATATCAAATCCATAAACCTGTTTTAATTCTTCTTTAAACTTATCAAAAGGACAATTATCAATAATTACAATCTTTCCACAACTTTCACATATCAAATAATTTTTTTTATCAGGTAAAGCAAATCTTGCTTTATCTTTCCCCATTACATAAGATTTTATAACCAATCCTTCTTTACATAACATTTCAAGATTTCTGTATATAGTAGATAAACTAATATTTATCTTATTTTCTTTTAGCCTAAAAAAAACATCTTCAGCTGTGATAGGAATTTCAGCATTCTCTAGAATTTCTAATATAGCTTTTCTTTGCTTTGTTAATCTATAACCTTCTGGAAATTTTAATTTACTACTCATATTAAAACCAATAATAAAAATTTTTAACTATAATCTCACACAAAATAATTTTTTGCAAATGATTTGCATTTGAAATTCTTATATGTGAAAATAAATAATCAAATACCAAATTTGGAGGTCTCTTATGTCTGTTAAAACTACCGCCTTTGGTTATCCAAAAATAGGACCAAATAGAGAACTAAAAAAAGCTGTTGAAAGCTACTGGAAAGGAGAAATTTCTAAAGAAGAAATGATACAAAAAGCCCAGCAAGTAAATTTACAAAGACTACAAAAACTAAAAGATGCCAATTTAGATTACGTTCCATCAAATGATTTTTCCTTATATGACTTTATACTTGATATTTCAACCATGTTTGATGTTATCCCAGAAAGATTTAAAGATATAGAAGACCCAATAGACAGATATTTTGCTATGGCAAGGGGAACTGAAAAAGCTGTTGCCTGTGAGATGACTAAATGGTTTGACACAAATTACCACTATATAGTGCCAGAACTTACAGGTAGATTTAAATTAGTAAAAAACAGACCATTAGAATCTTACTTATGGGCTAAAAAAAATCTAAACATCGATACTAAACCAGTTTTAGTAGGTCCTTTTACATATATATCCCTTGGAAAGGTTTACGAAAGACAAGAGGGAAGCCTACTTATGCACATGGTTAAAGCTGACGAAAGTGAAAAATTTAGATACTTAGTATTAGAAATAGCATCTTTATACAATATTGTTCTTAAAGAATTAGAAGAAGCTGGAGTAAAAGCTGTACAACTTGATGAACCAGCATTAGTATTAGATAGAACAGAAGAACAAATACAGACACTTATTGATGCATATAAAGAGCTAACTTTAGGACTTGAGAATATAGAAATTCACGTTCATACATACTATGAAAGTTTAGACCATTATGAAAAAGTAGTAAATGAATTACCAGTACATGGTATAGGATTAGATTTTGTAGTAAATGAAGATAACCTAAGAAATATAAAAAAATATGGATTTCCAAAGAATAAAAAACTAATAGCAGGAGTTATATCTGGTAGAGACCCTTGGAAAACAGACTATAAAGAAACATTACAACTTATAGATGAACTCTCATCTATAGTTTCACAGGAAAATCTAATAATTTCAAACGCAGCACCATTATTTCACCTTCCTGTATCTTTAGAACCAGAAAAAGGACATCTAGACCAAAACCTGATTAACCTGCTTTCTTTTGCAGATGAAAGATTACAAGAATTAAAAACATTAAAGGACATAATAAACTCTCAAAAAGAACCACCGACACAAACACTTCAAGCATTAAGAGATACATTTAAAAATGAAGAAGTAAGAAAAAAAGTAGCACAGATAGAGGAAGAAGATATAGGAAGAAAAGACCCATTTATAGAAAGATACATAACACAAATACAGCAAATGAAACTTCCAAGGTTTCCAACGACTACAATCGGAAGTTTCCCCCAAACAAAAGAAGTAAGACAAACAAGAGCAAAATTTAGAAGAGGAGAAATATCAGAACAAGAGTATGAAAACTTCATAAAAGAACAAATAAAAAAAGCTATAGAAATACAGGAAGAAATTGGGTTAGATGTTTTCGTTCACGGAGAATTTGAAAGAACAGATATGGTAGAGTTTTTTGGAGAAAAAATGGAAGGTTTTGCTTTCACAAAAAATGGTTGGGTTCAGTCCTATGGGACAAGATGCGTAAGACCGCCAATTATATATGGCGATGTATCCAGACCAAGTCCAATGACTCTAAAAGAAATACTATATGCCCAAAGCCTCACAGAAAAACCAGTGAAAGGTATGTTAACAGGTCCAGTTACGATATTAAATTGGTCTTTCTATAGAAAGGACATACCAAAAAAAGAGATAGCATATCAAATAGCATTGGCCTTAAGAGAAGAAGTATTAGACCTTGAAAAAGAAGGAATAAAAATAATACAGATAGATGAACCAGCATTTAGAGAAGGATTACCACTAAAAAAAGATAAACAAGAAGATTATCTTAAATGGGCAGTTAATGCATTCAAATTAACCAATGATAAAGTCAAAAAAGAAACCCAAATTCATACACATATGTGTTATTCAGAATTCAATGAAATAATTGAATGGATTTATGCAATGGATGCAGATGTAATATCAATTGAAGCATCACGTTCAAAAGGTGAAATAATAGAAGCTTTTGAAAGATTTAACTACGACCATGGTATTGGAGTTGGAGTCTACGATATTCACTCACCAAGAATTCCATCAGTTGAAGAGATGTTAGAAATTGCAGAGAGAACAGCACAGGTTATAGACAAAAATCTAATATGGATTAATCCAGATTGTGGACTAAAAACAAGAGGTTGGGAAGAAACAATTCCTGCATTAAAAAACATGGTAAAAGTAGCACAAATTATGAGAGAAAAATATGGAGCTACTTATAACTGGGAAACACTATTAAACAAACAAAAGTAAACTAATGGGGCTTTAATGCCCCTTACCTTGATACAATGTTTCTTATATCTTATTTCTATCTCCTATGGTATTTTTATCTTAACTTAGTATATCTACAGATATATAACTATAGTAAATCTATTTAACTTCTAACGATATCGTTCAAACTATTTTTTTCTATGCTCAGTTAGATTGATAGATTAAATGATAGGGCAAAGGTATGGTATGGATTTGAGGAAATTAAAAAGCCGGCACCGACCTACTTTTCCGGCCGGTTTCCCAGCCAGTATCATCGGCGCAGGGGAGCTTAACTGCCGGGTTCGGAATGGGACCGGGTGT
>JALSSG010000065.1 GCA_026984355.1 Hydrogenothermaceae bacterium | reverse complement strand
AAAACAAGAGAATCTATCCTTGAACTTGTTGGAAATACACCTTTAATAAAGCTTGATAAAGCCCTGCCAGATGATATAAAAGAAAAACCTATAGAAATTTATGCAAAATTAGAAAGCTATAATCCTGGTGGGTCTGTAAAAGATAGACCTGCTACCAGAATGATACTTGAAGCTATACAGTCAGGTAAACTAACAAAAGATAAAATAATTTTAGATGCAACATCTGGAAATACAGGTATAGCCCTGGCAATGGTAGGAACTGCCCTTGGATATAAAGTAGAACTTGCAATGCCTGCAAATGTTAGTGAAGAAAGAAAAAAAATAATACAGGCATTTGGTGCTAAAATCCATTATACAAATCCATTAGAAAGTACAGACGGAGCTATTATTTTTGTAAGAAAACTTGTGGAAAAATATCCAGATAAATATTACTATATAGACCAGTACAACAACGATGCAAACTGGCGTTCACATTATTACTCTACAGCTGTAGAAATATGGAAGCAAACTCAGGGAAGAATAACTCATTTTATTGCAGGTATAGGAACAGGTGGAACCATAATGGGGACAGGAAGAAGACTAAAAGTATTCAATCCTGATATTCAAATCATTGGAGTGCAACCAGATAGTCCTTTTCACGGTATCGAAGGACTAAAATACATAGAAACATCTATTAAACCAGGGATATTTGACGAAAATAGACTTGACAGAACTATGTTTATAGGAACAGATTTAGCTTATGAAAGGGCAAGAGAACTTGCAAAAAAAGAAGGTATATTTGTTGGTCAATCATCAGGTGCAGCATTTGAGGCTGCAATAGAACTGGCTAAAGAGATAAAAGAAGGAGTAATTGTTTTTATATGTCCTGATGGAGGAGAAAAATATTTAACAACCGCTTTATGGGAGTTTTAAAATAAAGGGGCTATTATGTGTTTGAAAGATTAAAAACGATAGAAATAGAAAATCAAAAAGAGTTTAGAAGCTGGCTGATAGAGTTTCTTATTAAGATATTTTTCTTCATTGGTATTTTCAGTACTATAGAAAATTATATTCAAGGATACTACTATAACCTTATACCAGACTTTATTATAATCATTTCTTCAACTGTTTTATATTTTGTTCACAAAAAAAGATTATTAGATTTTGAAAAGATAGCAAGTATCGGTGCTTATTTTGCATTTGCACTTGCATATCTTGGTCTTTTAATGTACATATTGGAAATACCACCAAAAGACTTTCACGCTATATTTTTCTGGATTTTTCCTGTTATTATACTTTCTTACATCTTAAAACCACCTAAATGGGCTTTAACACGAAATATCATTTTTTTTATAGCATTTATCATCACACTTATATTTGCAGAAATTTACTATCAAAAAGTAGGAAAACATACACTAGTAATATTTTCTTTTGTATATCTGTTTACTATATTTGGTTTATACCTATATGCAACATATGTTAGGGTTTTAAATGAAAAACTTCAGGAGAAACACAAAAAAGCTATAGAAAATGAAAGAAAATTTAAAGCATTAGTAGATAATGTTCCAATAGGAATAGCTGTTGTAGAAAATGAAAATATTATTTACCTGAACAAGTATATGTTTCCAATAAGCGCAGAAGAAAAACAGCGACTTGAAAATATTCTAAAACAAGAAAACATACCAGATGAGATAAATATAAAACACAAAGGTAAAAATAAAAAATTTTTAACCTCCACTACAAAGTTAGAATTTGACAATAAAAAGATAAAAATTGTGTCTTTAACAGATATTACAAAAGAGATAGAGCTTAGAAATCAGATAAACAAAACAAAACAGTTCTTTGAAACCATTGCAGAAAAATCTCCTATAGGAATAGTTATATATAAAGAAAACATTGAGTACGTAAATAAAAGGTTTTTAGAAAAAATAGGATATTCAGAAAATGAAGTAGTTGGAAAATACGTACTTGAATTTATACCTGACGAATATGCAGACATAAAAAAACAGCTAAAGGATACACTAACCAAAAGATTAAAAGGAGAAATACAGGATGTTCAGTACGTTATTCCAGTACGAACAAAAAGTGGAATAATAAAATGGTTTTATCTTACAGCACATACAATAAAAACAGAAGATGAATTAAAAGGTATGGCAGTTATTATAGATATAACAGAAAAGAAAAAATTAGAAGAGAAAGTTTTTACATTAGAAAATTTAGACCTTGATACAGGCCTACCAAATAGAAAAATTCTTCTTCAGGAAGCAGATTTCCTAATAAAACAAAACCAACCTTTTGGTGTTATCGTAATTGATATAAATGGATTTATAGAGATAAAAAAGATATATGGAGAAGAAAACTCAAAAAAACTTATTCAAAAAATAATTTCAAGAATACAAGACAAACTACCAAACATCATGCTTGGGAAAATCGGTATTGACAGATTTGTTATAATAAAAACCATATCAAAACCAGAAGAACTAACAGACTTTATCTACAAACAGCTACTTGAAATATTTGAACAACCATTTAACATAAATGGGACAAAAATACCAATAACTGTAAATATAGGAGTATCTATTTATCCATGGGATGGAGATACAGCATCTAAAGTTTGCTCAAACGCAGAATTTGCACTAAAACTATCAAAATTAAAAGGAAAAAAAGAGATAGAATTTTTCTCAGAAGAAACGAAAAATACAATTTCATCAAAATTAGACCTGATTTCAAAACTAAAAGAAGCTGTAGAAAAAGAAGAGTTTAATATTTTATATCAACCTAAGGTATATCTAAAAAATTTTAAATTTGCAGGATGCGAAGCTTTAATAAGATGGAAACTTCCTCCAAGTAAATTTTTGCCGGTCTTATCAGAAGAAAAAATGATGACCATAACTCATAAATTAATCTTTACAAAAATTTTTAACCAGCAAAAACAGTGGTTAGAAAAAGGGTTTGATATAAATGTTTCTTTAAATTTACCATTTTCAGAGCTTGAAAAAGAAAACTTTTATGAAGAGTTTATATCACTAAAAAATCAGTTTAATATACCAGCTAAAAATATAACAATAGAGCTTACAGAAACTGAGATTATGAAAAGTCCCCAAAACAGCATAAAAGTACTAAAAAAACTAAAAAACGCAGGTTTTAAAATAGCTATAGATGATTTTGGTGTTGGATATTCTTCTTTATCTTATCTTTCACAGATACCAGCAGATGAACTAAAAATAGATATTTCCTTTGTGAAAAAAATTCCAGATGATAAAAATATAGAAGAAATAGTAAAGATTATCGTCGATATTGGTAAGATACTCAACATGAAAGTAACAGCAGAAGGAATAGAAAAAAAAGAACAGTATGATTTTCTAAAAGAAATTGGTTGCGATATTGGACAGGGGTTTTATATTAGTAAGCCACTAACACCACAAGAATTAGAAAAATTCTATAAGGAGCATACATGAAATTAAGATTTGAGAATATAGACGAATACGTGAACCACTTTTTAAGACTAATCCAATTAGAAAGAGAAGCAGAAAAAGAATTCCATTTAAATGAAATAAAGAACTTATCTGGTAAAGAAAGAGAAAAAAAAGGAAGAGCAATTTTAAAACTAAAAGGAAGATACATAGGAGAAATAATAGGTGGTTTCAAAGTTTATAGATTTTATAGAGAAGATATGCCAGAACATCAAATAAAAGTAGGAGATGTAGTTTTAATCAGTAAAAAAAATCCTTTAAAAAGTGGAATAGAAGGAACAGTTTTAGATAAAGGAAAAAACTTTATCTCAATAACATTAAAACAAGAAATAAAAAATATAGAAAAGGGGTACTGGAGAGTAGACCTATTTGTTAATGATGTAACCTTTAAAAGAATGGTAGAAGCTCTTTATGATATATCTGTAGGAAAATCTCTTTTCCCTATAGATTTTCTATTAGGCTATGGCGAGCCTTTAGTATGTGAAGAAGATATACATAATTTCAAAAATGAAAGTTTAAATCAATACCAGAAAGAAGCAGTAAAAAAAGCTGTATATAGTTATCCATTATTTTTAATACACGGACCACCAG
>JALSSG010000064.1 GCA_026984355.1 Hydrogenothermaceae bacterium | reverse complement strand
TAGTATAAATTATTAACTAACAAACAAAAGGGGGTTAAGATGAAAAAGTACAGTTTTTTAGTGTTTTTAATAATAGCTTCTCTTATTTTTATAGCATGTCAGAAAAAGGAAGCTTTTAAGAAAGAGCTTGTAAATGATGGTTATAAGGTTGTAATAATATCAGACCAACCACCACATGTTGGTATAAACAAGTGGAAAATATTTGTTTATACTGCTGATGGAAAGCCAGTAGAAAATGCGGTAGTAAAAAATGTAAATGGATATATGCCTCCAATGCCAGGGATGCCTGAAATGAGCTTTGATTACAAAGTTCAGAAAGTAGCCGATTACTTTGAAAGTGATGTAAACCTATCTATGGGTGGAACATGGCAGATGACTATACTGGTAGAAATAGATGGAAAACCTTATGAGTTTAAATTTGGATTTAATTTATAAAACGAGGTAAATTACGATGATTGAATTTTTTAAAAAAGGCTTTAAAACTTTAAGATTTAAAGGTAAAAAGCCTTCCCCTCTTGGTGATTTAGAAGAAAAGGTTATGAACATCATCTGGGAAAAAAAGAAAGCTACTGTCAGAGATGTTTTACACGAATTAAATAAAAAGGAAAATTTTGCATACACTACTATAATGACAATTATGGACAGACTATACAAAAAAGGACTTTTAAAAAGAGAAAAAAAGGGACTTGGCTACATATATTATCCAGTTATAACAAAAGAAGAATTTGAGAAAAAAACAGCAGAAAAAGTTATAACAGAACTTATAGAAAATAATCCAGAGCTTACATTAGCAGCTTTTCAAGGAGCTGTAGAAAAACTAAGTAAAGAAGAAATAGACAAATTATACAAAATTATAGAAGAAAAAAGGAAAAAAAATGAAAGAAAGCAATAAATTTATGCTATTAGTTTTTTTGACCTTTAGCATATCTATTTTTTATTATATAGAGCTTTTTAGAAATATTAAGTTATGGCTGTACGATATAAGAAACTGTTTTAATGATATGTACTTTTTTAGTTTCCTGATAGACCACATGCATATCATAACATATATTTTTCTTTTTTTATTGTTCTCTATACTTCTTGTAAATGGGATTATAAAAAACAGTATATACCTATCCAATATAATCAGATTTTACTGGAGATTAAAAAAACAAATCCATAAAAATAAAAACAGTATATTGATTAACACAAAAAAACCTACGGCTTTTAATATCTTTAACAAAATCTTTTTATCAAAAAGCCTTATGAAAAATTTAACTTTTTCAGAACTAAAAATAGTTTTACTTCACGAAAAAATTCATAAACAAAACAAAGACTTTTATAAAATACTTTTTATAAATCTTACACTTAATTTCTTACCTGATTTGATATCATCTAGATTAAAAAATAAATTTTCTCTACTTATAGAACATGAGGTAGATAAAAAAGTTATTGAAAAAGTTAATCCAGAAATATATGCATCAGTTTTATTAAAAACTTACAAAATAAACTTAGATGTTCCCCAAATAAATAGTTATGTTAAAACAAGAGTAGAAAGCATCCTTTATGAAAAGGATATATTTATAAAATACAAATACTTTATATACAGCATACTAGCTTTAGTATCTTTAAGCTATATAACACACATATTAAGAATATGTTTTTGTGGAATGTAAATGAAAAGACTGATAGTTTTACTGATACTGCTGTACTCTTATCTTAGCTACGGTATAACACTACATGAACTTATAGAAACTGCCTATAGCAAAAATCCAGAACTAAAATCTATACAACACAGGCTAAAAGCAATTAAAGAAAGAGCCATATTTGAAAGTTCTTTAACAGACCCTATAGTTTCTTTATCTATAAATGACATACAGTTTGATAATCCATTCAAAAGAAACATTGAACCTATGCAAACAGTTATGTTTACTATTTCACAGGTTTTTCCATATAAAGGAAAGTTAGATTTAAAGAAAAACATATATCTTAAATTATATGATGAAACTTTTTATAAACTTTTAGAAAAAAAGCTAAAGTTTGAATTAAAAATAAAAACACTTTCTTATGAATACTGGTTTTTAAAAGAAAGTTTAAAAATTTTAGACCAGTATAAAAAAGTTTTAAAGCAAATAATAAAAATATCTCAAACTCTTTATTCTGTTGGTAAAGCTCCCCAAAGTGATGTGCTAAATTCTCATATATATCTTACAGACATACTTGAAGAAGAAATAGTTATAAAAAACAGGCAAAAAGTTATAAAAACTAATATAGAAAGAATTATAAACGATAAACTGGAAAGTGATATTCAAATTGATTTACCTGAGCCAAAACCTATTACTAATCTCAAACTTTTAAGAGAAGAAATTCTACAGTATAATCCTCAGCTCAAAATAATTGAAAAACAGTTAGAAAAAAATCGTATTCAGCTAAAACTTGCAAAAAAAGATTATTATCCAGACTTTAGAGGGTTTTTTAGTTACGCTTATAGAGATGACTTTAATGATTATATATCTTTTGGAGTTTCTTTTAACATTCCTTTATGGAAGAAAAACCGACAGGATAAGAAAGTACTGGAAATTCAATATATAAAAAACTCAATAGAAAAAAAATATAAAGATAAACTAATAGAACTTTTTTCCTTATTAGAAGAAAACTATATACAGTGCAAGAACTCATATGAAGTCTATCAGATATTGGAACAAACTCTTTTAAAACAGTCCTTACAAAACTTTTCCAGTGTAGTATCAGAATACAAAGTAGGCAAAAGAGATATGTTAACTGTACTAACAGCATTAAAGAAAATAATCAGTGTAGAAAGAATGAAGCTAAAACAAATATATCTATGGAATAAGTATTATGCAAATATTCAATACATAACTGGAAAAAGCCTGATAAGAGGAATAAGCAAATGAAAGTAAAAAATGTAATAATAACAGGTATTTTTATAATAGCTGTATTTTCTGTAGGTGTAGCTGTTGGTATAATCTTTGATGTTTTTAGATACATAGATATAAAAACTATCCAGAAAATTTTCACCTCTGAAGAAAAACCTATCCAGTCAGCAAATCTACCGAAACCAACACCTACGCCAATAGATGCTTACACTGTAGAACAATTACTAAATATAGACACTACAGTAGCTGTAAAAAAATTTCTTTATAAAACAATAGAAACATATGGTGATTTAACCCATCCAGAAACAGATATAAAAGATATAACATTTAAGATAAATGGTTATGTAGAAAAGTTATATGCAGACTACACAGGAAAATATGTAAAAAAAGGCGAACCTCTGCTTACTGTCTATAGTCCAGAATTAGTATCTGCACAAGAAGAATTTTTACAGGCATATGAATATATGAAAAAAATGGAAGAAACACAAATCCCAGAGCTTATAGAATCAGCCAAACAGCTTTACGATGCTGCATACAAAAGACTACTTTATTGGGATATAACACCAAAACAAATAGAAAATCTAAAAAAATTTAAAAAGGTTCAAAGAACTATGACTTTATATTCTCCTTATGATGGTTGGATTATGGAAAAGTTTGTTTACTTAGGGTCTGAAGTGAAAGCAGGAAAACCAGTCCTCAAAATAGCAAGACATAGAGATTTATGGTTGATGGCTAAAGTGTATGAACCTGATATGCCTTTTATAAAAATAGGACAGGAAGTTATGATTATGTTTGAAGCATATCCAGAAAAACATTATAAAGGGAAAATAGACTATATATATCCAATGATGGATGAAAAAAATAGAGTTGTTGATGTACGGATAGTAATTCCAAATCCAAATTATCAACTAACGCCAGGAATGTACTCTAAAATTCATATAAAAATTCCAATAGGAAAAAAATTAGTACTACCAGAAACTGCAGTTTTAGACACTGGGAAAAGGCAAATTGTGTTTGTTCAGACAAGAAAAGGAGTATTTGAACCAGTTTTTGTAAAAATCGGAAGATTGATAGATGGATACTACGAAATAATAGATGGAATAGAAGAAGGAACTGTTGTTGCAAACTCTGCATTATTCTTACTCGATGCTGATGCTCAGCTACGAGGAAAATATCTAAAAAAAG
>JALSSG010000063.1 GCA_026984355.1 Hydrogenothermaceae bacterium | reverse complement strand
TTAAATCTACTTTTATAATCGTAGGATTTTCTAAATTCCCTCTAATAATCATAATATTGTCTCTATCAGCATAAACATTTAAATCTCCTGCTCTTGCCAGAGCTTCTATAAGTGTTATCCTATCATCTAGGAATTGTACAGGTCCTGGTCTGTTGACTTCTCCTATTACATATACTCTTTGATTTAAAATTTCTACATAAATATTTGGATTTTTTATATATTTTGAGTACTTCTTTTCTAAAAGCTTTGCAGCTTCGTATTTTGTTAATCCTTGTAGTTTTATTTCTCCAATTAAAGGAAGGACAACAGTACCTTCAGGTGATACTAATATTCCAGGATCTTGCTGGAAATAGGTATCTAGCTTTCTCGTGCTTAGTTCAGGATGTCTAAAAACTATTACAGATATTCTGTCTCCTGGAGATATTTTATATTCTACAATTACTTTTTTATATTTTTTTTGTGAAAACTCCTCTTTTTTAACCTGTTGTATTTGTGTTTCTTTTTCTTTTGTTTGAAATAGTTCATATTTAGAACTACAACTGGTTAATATACCTATAAAAAAGACTAAAACAAATACAAAAATACTATTCATCTATATATCCATTCTAAATCTGTTTAACAGTCTTCTATAATACCTTAATCTTATAGGTTGTAATACAGATATACCTGCATATAACACTGTATAAACTATTATAAATATAAATACAAATGATGTTAATACTAAAGTATTTTCTCTAAAAATAATAGCAATAACATCAAAAATAAGTACTATATTCAATAATATTACTGATGCTAAAGGATTTGAACCTAATTTATAAGATAACATACAGTGTAGATGATTATTATCTGGTGTAAATACACTTGTTTTATATATTAGCTTTCTACGCATCATAGAAAAAATAGCTTCCCATACTGGATATATAAGAACTAATAATGGAAACCATGGTGATATTTCTGCATGTCTGTTTACTATAAGTATGGATAATACTCCAAGTACAAAACCAATAAAGTAAGAACCTGAATCTCCAAGGAATATATAGCCTTTTGGAAAATTTAGTATAAAAAATCCAGCAATTGCTGCAGATAGTATAAGAGAAATAATAAGTAAATCTAAATCATTATAAATATAAGAAACATATGCAAAAGAAAGTAAAGTTAATATTCCTATACCAGAAGCAAGTCCATTTAAACCATCTATAAGATTAATAGCATTTATAACTCCACATATTCCTATAATTGTAAATAAAGCAGCTATTATAAGCGGAAAATGAATGTATTCTATGTCATAAACAAGAGTATTGAGAAGCAGTATTGCCAGGATAGACGATAATATCATTAAAATAAATCTTTTTTTTGGTGAAATATCTTTTAAAAAGTCCTCTAAAAAACCACTTAAAAACGCAGGTATAGAAGATACATATAAAAGTAATCCCAAAGGATTAAAAACCATAAAACTACTTGCAATAAAGATTGCTATTCCTCCAGCCCTTGGAGTAGGTTTTGAATGTATTCCATGGGATTTATCTAACCCATCTATAAATAATCCTGTTTTTCGAGAGAAAAATATAACAATTATAGTTAGCATTGTAGAAATAATGAATATATAGTTTATATAAACAGCATGCGATATTTCTATCATTGTATTACCCCCGAAATCTAACTTCGATTTAGTATTTGTGTGTTAGCTTAAGCAAAAATAGTGCCATTTAACTTAATAGACAGGAAACGTTTTATAATCTTAGCTTAGAGCCTTTTTAATCAGATAAGTAAGAAGCTATTTGTAAAATCTGTTTACATTTTTTTCCACTATTTAAATTTTATCCGAATTGTTTTAAACCTTTATTATCAATACTTTAATGGCAGATATTAAAATGTAAATGATGTTTACATTTTGATGAAAATTGTTTTACATATTTTATTTATTTAATCAAAATAGTGCTATTATATTTAATCTATACATGTCCTTTAGGGAATTTGTTATGAGCAGGAGTATATTATCTTTAGTTTTTATACTTATATATATATTTTTTTCATACGCATCTAATAACTGTCTAAAATGCCATAAAGGTATTGAAAATATAAGAGACCCTTCCTCAGAAATGATGAAGCAAATATACCACATAGCTGAAAAAGCAGGTTATCCAGATAATAGTTGTATAGTTTGTCATGGTGGAAATCCTAAAGCTAAATCTAAAGATAAAGCTCATACTGGTACGATAGAAGCTTTTATAAATGGAATAAATATCAATGGTAAAAAAATTAAAGGTCCTCAAAATTTCTATCCAGATCCAGGAAGCCCGTGGATTAATAAATTTACATGTGGTATGTGTCATCAAGAACTTGTGAAAACTCAATATACATCTTTGATGTTTACAGAAGCAGGAAAAATTCAGGGAACTTTATGGGGATTTGGTGGGTTGAATGGATATAAACATGACATAGGAAATTATAATGTTAGTGAAATAGATGTACATCATATTCTTGGTACAGATAAATATAAAAAATATATACAGAAACTAAAAGAACTAGAACCTCAAGTATTTCCTAAAAAAATGAAAACTCTTCCTCCTGCTCCAACTGCAGAAGAAGTTCAAAAAAATCCACAGCTTGCTGTTTATACATATATAAGACAGGAATGCCAAAGATGTCATACAGGAAATCAAGGAAGGAAAAGAAGAGGCGATTATAGAGGTATGGGATGTTCAGCATGTCATATACCTTACTCAAATGAAGGATTTTATGAAGGAAATGATCCAAGTATACCAAAAGATGAACCTGGGCATCCTCTTGTTCATATGATACAGGCGACAAGAGAGGCAAAGGTTAAAGTTCATGGCATAACGTACTCAGGAATTCCGGTAGAAACATGTACTACATGTCATGATAGAGGAAAAAGAATAGGAACTTCTTTTCAAGGACTTATGGAAACAGCATATAAATCTCCTTTCTTAGAAGATGGGTCTTATCAGCCAAAACTACATACAAAGCATTATCTACATTTAAAAGAAGATGTGCATATGAGAAAGGGGATGCTTTGTCAAGATTGTCATACATCGAATGATGTTCATAGCGATGGGACTTTAGCAGGAACAACTTTAGCTCCTGTGGAAATAGAGTGCCAGGACTGTCATGGGACTACAGATAAGTATCCATGGGAACTTCCTTTAGGATATGGAGATGAAGTAGATGGTAAAGTCCCAGCCACTGGTAAACCTAGAGGCGTTGCAAAAAAGCTACTTGATTATATGAAAAAAGGGACTGTTTATAACTCTGAAGATGGTTATCTATTAACAGCTCGAGGAAATCCTTTACCAAATGTTGTTAAAAAGGGAAATAAAGTTATAGTACATACAGCAGGGGGAAAGGACATAGAATTAAAACCTTTAAAACTTCTTGTTGAAACAGGAAAATTGAATACAGAAGCTATGGTAGCTATGGTTCATGCTAAAGCTCATATGGAAAAATTAGAATGTTATGCGTGCCATGCAACATGGGCTCCTCAATGTTATGGCTGTCATATAAAAATAGATTACTCAAAAGGCGTAAAGCATCCAGATTGGGTAGCGATAGGACACGACCATGATGGAAGTGGACTAACTGCAGATGCAAGAGGAGAACTAGAGAAACATTTAATAGAAGGGGAAATAAGAGAAGAAAGGAGTTATTTAAGATGGGAAAATCCTCCTCTTGCTGTAAATGGAGAGCATAGAATATCTCCGGCTATTCCAGGTTGTCAAACAACTGTTACAGTTATAGGAAAAGATGGAAAACCCTTACTTTTAAATCACATATTTAAAATTCCTAATGTGGAAGGTGCTGGAGAAGAAGGTCAATTAGCTATAGATATTTCTCCAGTACAGCCTCATACAATACAAAAAGAAGCTAGAAAATGTGAAAGCTGTCATAATAATCCTGTAGCTATGGGATATGGAATAGAAGGAGGGAACGTATATGCAGACCCTTCAAAACCATATATAGTTGATTTAACAACAGCTGATGGAAAAGTTATACCTAAAATATTTAAAGTTCAGATTAATTCTATTCCAAACTTAAAATATGACTGGTCTAGATTTGTTTCTGAAGATGGTAAGCAGCTTCAAACTGTAGGTCATCACTTTAGTGGTTCACGACCTCTTAACAATGATGAACGTTCTATATTAGATAGAAGAGGTGTGTGTTTATCCTGTCATAAGGAAATTCCAGATAAAGACCTGGCAGTAAGTTTGCTTACTCATATAAAGGAAGTATCAAATATAAAAATAACTACACAAACACATAACTTTATTCTTCATAAACTTGTCCTGATAGGAGCTTGGAGTCAGATTATAATAATTTTTGGAGTCGTACTTGCTGGTTTATTTGTTTCTTACCGTATTTTCAAGAAAAAAAAGCAATCATAAAATAGTAATATACTCAGTATAATTAATATAATTATGATGATAAATTTAATACCAAATAGTATTATATTTTTTACCATTAAATATAGTTGACACAAAAAAATCTATAATGTAATTTTATTACTAAAATTTTTAAGTAAGTGTTTACTACAATAGCAAAAAATAAAAAGGAGGTATTAATATGAGTAGAAGTAGGCTACGGCACATTTTTAAGCCAGCCACTTTGGTAGCAGCAGGGCTATTGGCTATCAGTTCTGGTGTTCACGCTAAATCTGACACACCATATGACCCTAATCCACCTTTCGGTTTTGACCTTTTAGAGAAGGTAAAAATCAAAAAAGGATTTTTTGGTAAAAAAATAGAAGCATACAACCCAAGAAATCCTTACAACATTTTTATCAACTATGAACTTGGAATGCACTGTGTTGGGTTTGATATTTCTTACTGTTGTGTAATTCCACCTTACAATAGTATCCAGGCTCAAGCAGTAAAATCTGGTGTAAAAGGGTCTAGACCTAAATTTTTAACTCCTCACCATGTTAAACTCTGGTACTACGTAAGAGATAATAGCTATAGTGAAGGAAATAAGATGAGATATTGGTCTGTTCCTAAAGATGTTAATGGTGATGGAGATTATACAGACCCAGGAGATAATGTAGCAAACTATGTATGGACACACCTATTTATTTACAAAGATTTAGAAGGAACAATACCTAAAGGAGCTACAGAAAAAGATAGACTTCATGTTGGTAAAGAAATACAGGTTCCAATAGATGCTGGACCAAGTGGAAAGCATATGGCTGGGGGATGGATGGATTATGCACATAAAGGTGGAGGTAATATAGTATTTACAGATTCTATGGTTCCTCAAGTTAAAAATGTGCCTTTAAAACTAACAGCTGAATATGTATGGGATGCTTTAGGATTACCATTAACTGCTTTTTATGATAGTGAAAGAAGAGGAACTATAAGGTCTATTACTAATAAAGACTTCCAGCCTTATCAATATTCTGTAGTAAGACTTCATGACAAAACTGGTGACCCTATAATAATAAATGGAAGACCTGTTGAATTCTTTGGTACTAACCCAGTTGATATTCCAAACTGTTATGCGTGTCACTCAAGAAATGGAATAGCTTCTAAAATGGCTAGACAAGAAGGTTTAACTTTACACGATAAAGAGTATGAATATTGGAAAACTCATTATCCAGATATAACAGAGTATATGGCTAGACTATCTGAAGGTTCTATCAATATTTTAGAGCTACATGATGCTCACCATGGAACAGATTTCTTAAGAGATTATAATCCGAACTCACCAACTAACAGATTAGGTTCGGTTGGTCCAGTAAACTGTGCTGATTGTCACGGTGATAACATATCTGGAAATCTCCAATCTCCAAGACCTGGTTCTAGTGGATATAAAGCAGTGAAAGCAAAAACCCTTACTGAAGCTATACACGCAACCCATGAAGCCTTCTTAGGTGAAAAGTATGCTGATAAAGCTGGAAGAACTCAAAGCTGTCAGGCATGTCACCCAACACACTGGCAGTCTGAAGAAAGAAGAACTGTTACTCTTGCAGAAAACCCATATCAAATTATAGATGATTATGGAAATCCAAGATTTTCAGATACAGACCTTAGACTTTCTGGTGGTGGTTGTTATTTAAGAAGGGATGCTCATACAAATCCAGATGTTAAACCTCCTTTCTTCCTTAATGAATTAGGTAAGTGGTACCTTGAAAATGTAAGTATGAGAGATGAAAAAGGAAGAAAAATAGATGAAATTAGAGGTCTTTACTGTACAAACTGTCATAACCAGTTAACTATAGAACTTTATAAAGCAGATAACTTAAAAGACCCTGTAACACAGGAAGGGGAAACATTAAGAAACAAATCTATTGAAGAAATTATAAAAGTAGTAGCTGGTGGAGATGAGAAGAAGTTTAAACAGTGGTTTGCAGACCCAGTTGTAAATACAGAGTGGGGAGACCCATTATATGATTTCTATGCAAATCACGGTCCTGGTGCTACTTTAGTTAAAGCGACAAAAGATGAAAATGGAAATCTAAAACTGCTTGCATGGAATGCTGATGAAGGAAAGCCTGTTCCTTATGGTGTTGCTTCTGCAGGTAAAGACTGGTGGTTAGCTGCATCTGAACCTCATTGTGCAAACTGTCATATAGCTCCATTTGTTGAAAGTCTTGGTGGAAAATACTTCCCAATAGACCAGCCTAATAAATACGCACTTTATAGATATTCAAAAGCTCACGGAAAAATTGCATGCCAATCATGTCATGAGTCTATACACGGATTATATCCTGTAAGATATGAAGGGCAGGATAATACAGTAGACCTTACTACTCACGAGCAGGCTTTACAATTCTCACCTGATGGTAGGTATGCAGGACCTGTAACATGTGCCGCATGTCATACTGTAAATGATAAAGGTGTACCTATAGAACTTGCTGGAACTGAATATGCAAACGATTACTGGGCATCAGTGGTTCTAATTCACTTTATGAGAGAAGGTGATGAAGTTTTAGATGTTAAAGAGCTTGTGAAAAAATTCCCATACAAGAAAGCTAAAGAAATAGTTATCAAGGGATGGGGAATGTCTCTTAACAAATAATTAAAACAGGTCCCTTCTATTCATTTACGTGCCCTCCTTTTGGAGGGCTTTTTTTTATATGTTTAGGTTCCAGTTATAAGGTAGATAGGATATATTTATTTTTTCTTTGTTTAACTCAATAAAATCAACTTTATCATCATCTACAAGATATTTTTCAAGAAACTCTAAAACACCTTTTCTTCCACCGAAGTCTTTCTCATACCATTTAAATATTTCAGAAAGAAGTATTCTATTTTCTTCTGGAATAACAATTACTTCTGAACTATTTACAAAACTTTTGGCTGCAATATCTAACTGCTTATCTATATTTTCTGGTGTAAAGAACTTTACTGGAGCACAGGAAGATGCACCACATGCAATAGCAAAATGTATTCTTGGGTCTGGTTTTTCTATCATATATTTTTTTCTTGAATCAATAAGGATAAATTGTTTAAAAATTTTGCCTGGAGCTCTTTTATTTCTTCTAAGAATTCCGTGTAATATATCATCTAATGAAAATCTATACTTTCCAATTCTATATTTTATTTTTGAGAAAAATCTTAAAACTTCTTTAACAGAGTTTTCTATTTCCATAGATATAATTCCATCTATAACCATAGCGTTATAAAGGTTTATCCAGAATGCTAGTTTCTCTTCTCTAGTTTTTAGTGTGTCTAGGTCAAAATAAACTAAACTCGCTGCTGCTTTTTTATATTCTTTATATTCATTGGATTCTTTTAAAAGTTTATAGTTAACTGCACCATGAGATACAAACCTTTTTGACTCTATATTTTTTATAGAGTCAAGTAATTTTTGAGCTATATCCTCTGATGGAAGTTTTAATTCCTTTCTATCAGGATATTCATTTAATATTACTGTTTTCCATAAAATCTTTTTTATGTTTTTGAAAGGATTTTTACTTAGGTAATTACCTTCATATGCTATATCTATAAATAAAGCAGCAGTCCACGAAAAATCTTTTGTTCCATATCCTCTACCATCAAAAGAGTCAAAATATTCGTAAAAACCAAATCTTATAGGAAGTTCTAATATATTTTTTGCAAGTTGAATAGCCTTTTCTCTAAATCCATATGCCTTTAGTCCCTGATATAGCATCCAGTTTATATTTATCCAGACAGGTCCTCTCCAATAATTTTTTCTACTAAAGTCTTTTTTTAAGGTGTTATAATTTGGGATTGTAAAGCAGTTTCCTTGATGTAAAGCACAAAAGCTGGTTGAATTTAGATATTCATATATGAGTTGTGCTTGATGATAAGATGCAGCACTACCAAAAAGTGGCATAAACCCTGCTGCTGTATCTACATTTATAAGTTTTTTTGTGGTTAAATCATATGCATCAAATATTTTTCTTTTTTCATTAAATAGATTTTCACTTATACCTTTCTTTGTTAGAATATACCATTCTTCAGGTTCTCTTATTGAAAAGCCTAATATGTCTGCAAGTTTAATTAATGCCTTATTTGATGCAGACAGTATGGAATTAAAAAGGGGGTCATATACTAAAAAAGGGCAATCTTTGAATATTTCTCTTTCTATATATCTATGTTTTTTAAAGAGTTCTACCAGATAGATATATCTTTTGTAATCAAGGTCTTTAGGTCTGACTTCTGGGTCAACTACTGATACATCTTTTCTTTTAAATTTTGGAATATGAACTTTTTCTACATCAATTCTATCAAGTATTTCGTCCCATGTTGGAGAATTATCCATACCAGATTCCCAGGGATGTCTTATATAAACGAGTCCATTACCTTCTGGATGTCTTTCATTATAAAGATACCTATGTAGGTTTAATAATCGTGGAAAAAGCCATATAAGAAACTCTTTTATTTTTTCTTTATCTTTTGCATTTTCATACATTTTTAGTGCTGCTACTGCATGTATAGGAGGCATAGTTATTCCTGATGTTAAAAATTCTTCTGGGGCATACGGAGATAAAAGATTAGTCTGCCATACATCTGGTTCAGGAAAATATGTTCCTAATCTTTTTTCATCAAATACGATTTGGGGAAGCATACCGTTTTTCCATTGAGCTTTAAAAAGTCTAGTAAGCTCTTTTATTCCTCTATCTATGTTGTATCTAGAATATCCTATGGCAATAAATCCTGAATCCCAGTTCCATTGATGTGGATATAGATGTATAGAAGGAACTGTAAACTCTCCTGTCCAGTTTTTATCTAAAACCTTTTTTGCTTTTTTTACGTATTTTTTTATAGGCATCTTTTTACCTTAGAGTTTTTATTTTTGTGAACTATAATCTATATTTCAGAAAATGCACATTTTCAACATTTAATAATAAACTTTTTAATGGAAAATATCGATAAAATTAATGTAAAATTTAAGAAATTTTGCGTTAAGTATATGGTGAAAATTTGCCAGCTAAACTGGAAATAGATGTAAAAACGATTTTAGATAACTCTCCAGATATAATTTTTACAATAGACCCGCAGGGAAAAATTTTATATGCTAATCCATCATTTTATAATCTTCTTGGATATAGTAAGCAAGAAGTAATTGGAAAATCTATAAAACAGTTCATAGCAGATAAAGAGATTTACAAAACATGTATGCTTTCAGTTAAACAATATGGAGCATGTTTAAATCAGGATACTTATTTTGTTAAAAAAGATGGATCAATTATTCATGTTGTAAAAAATGTTAGAGCAGTAGAAAAAGATAATAAAATCCAATACTTGGTGGTAAATGCAAGAGATATAACAATTTTAGACCATCTTAATAGTCTTTTAGAAGAAGCAAAAGAGAAGCTAAGAAAACAAAATAAACAGTTAGAAGAGCTTGTAAAAGAGAAAACTAAGGATTTAGAGTTTAGAAAAATCCTTCTTGAAAAGATAAAAGATTCTCTTCCAGTTGGTATGGTATTTATTTCAAAAGACGGTAGTAATATTATCCTTAATAGTTTATCCAAAAAATATTTGAAAGCTAATAAACTTAAAGGTATTAAATCTTTACTTTTACATATATCAAAAAATATAAAAAAAGGTGATAGAAGTACATTTCTACATCAGATAAGGGATATTTTTCTAAATAAAAACTGTGAAGGTGATTTTGAATTAAAACTAAAAAATAATAAATATCTTCGTTTAGTGGTGAAACCTGTTGGAACAAAAAAAGATTTTTATGGTTATCTTGTTATTTTTAACGATATAACAAATCAGAAAAAGATAGAAAAGGAACTAAAAGATAAGCTTTATAAAGACCAGCTTACTAATCTTTATAATAGATTAAAATTAGTTGAAGATTTAGAAGAGCTTGTAAATCCTACAATTGCTATTGTTAATATAGATGATTTTAAAGAAATAAATGATTTTTATGGTCATGAGATAGGAGATTTTGTATTACAAGAGTTTGGGAAGTTCCTAAATAATTTCTGTAAGAAGTATAGGTTTAGCGTCTATAAACTATCTGGGGATGAATTTGCTGTTTTATCAAAAAGGTTTTATCCAAGGCATGACTTTGAAACATTCATCCAGCTTTTAATATCTACTGTAGAAAAAAAGGTTTTTCAGATTGGGGATTATGAAGTTCATCTTAATATAACTATTGGAGTATGTGATGAAAAGGAAAACATCCTATCGAAAGCCGATATGGCTTTAAAGCAAGCTAAAGAAAAGAAAAAACCTTATTTATTTTTTGATAAATCTTTAGATTTGTCTAAACGTTATGCTAAAAATATAAGTATTGTAAAAGAGTTAAAAAGAGCGATAGAAAATGATAACGTTGTAGTCTATTATCAACCAATCATTAATAATTCAACAGGAATTATAGAAGAGTATGAATGTCTGGTTAGACTTATAGATAGTAGAGGTAATATTTTATTGCCATCAAAATTTCTTGATATTGCTATAAAATCAAAACTCTACCCAAAGATAACTAAAATAGTTGTACAGCAAGCTTTTAACAAGTTTAAAAATAAGGATGTGAGATTTGCTATAAATCTTTCTATAAGTGATATACAAAATCATGAAACTGTTAGTTTTATATTAGATGCGTTAAAAAATTATAAAAACAGAGACAAGGTTGTTTTTGAAATTCTTGAATCAGAAGGTATTGAGAATTTTGAAAATATATATAGGTTTATTAAAGAGATAAGGTCTTTAGGCGCTAAGGTAGCTATAGATGATTTTGGTTCTGGTTATTCAAATTTTGAGTTTATTTTAAAACTGGAAGTAGATTATCTAAAAATTGATTCTTCTATAATTAAAAATTTAGATACTGATATATACTCAAATATCATAGCTGAGACTATTGTTAATTTTTGTAAGAAATTAGGAATTAAAACGATAGCAGAATTTGTTTATTCTGAAAGTGTTTACGAAGTTGTTAAATCTTTAGGTATTGATTATTCTCAAGGGTTTTTCATAGGTGAGCCTTCTCCATTTTTAAAAGATGAGAGGCGTAAGGAAATAGTCAAGAATTAATATTAGTACTGAGGCTACTACTACACCTTTAGTTGTAGCTTTACCTACTCCTTCAGCTCCACCTGAAGCGGTATATCCAAAATAGCATGCTACTAACGTTAAACTAATTCCAAATACAACAGATTTTATAATTCCACCAATTATGTCGTACATCTGTGTTAAGTCTTTCATTTTTTCCCAATATATAAATGGATTTACATTAAAAAACTCAGTACTGATGATATATCCACCAATTACTCCGGAAGCTATAGAAAGAATAGTTAATGCAGGAACTACAAAAAAAGCTGCTATAAGTCTTGGTGCTATAAGATATCTCACTGGGTCAACAGCTAAAACTTCCAAAGCATCTATCTGTTCTGTAATTCTCATAGTACCAATATTTGCTGACATAGATGAGCCTGACCTTGCTGTTATAAGTAATGCTACAAGTACAGGAGATAGTTCCCGTGATAATGATATGGCAACAACAGCTCCCATTAAAAACTCAGCGTTAAATTTGTGGAATGTAGGATAAATCTCTATTACTATAACTCCTCCCATAAAAAAACCTGTAACAGCAATAAGTATAGCAGCGTTTACACCTATTTCTTCTATCTGTTTTAGAATGTGTTTTATTTTTGGTGGATGGGTGAATATAATAAAAACTGCCTTTATAAACAGTAAAGTTGCTTCTCCAACTTGATTAATAAAGTTTTCAATAGTTTTCCACATTATAAATCCACTTCATCTATCTGAGATAAATCTTCCACAACTTCTTCTTCAATTTCTTCTTCTGGAGTTGTTTTTGCTAAATTTTCAAATCTTGTTATTTCCTTTATAAAGGCTAAGTTTATAGTTCCTGTTGGACCATTTCTTTGTTTTGCAATAATTATTTCTGCCAAACCTTCCTCTTCAGGAGTTGGATTTTTTTTGTAATATTCAGGTCTATGAATAAACATAACAATATCTGCATCCTGTTCTATTGAACCACTTTCTCTTAAATCTGCCAATTGAGGTCTTTTGTCAGCTCTTATCTCTGTCTGTCTTGAAAGCTGTGCTAAAGCTACAACTGGTATTTCTAGTTCTTTCGCTAAAGCTTTTAAACTTCTTGAAATTTCTGCTACTTCTTGCTGGCGGTTTTCTGTTCTTCTGTGTGATTTTAGTAGCTGTAGGTAATCAACTACAACTATTCCTATATCTTTTTCCTTTTTTAACCTTCTTGCTTTTGCTCTAAGGTCAAGTATAGTTAAAGATGCTGTATCATCTATAAATAAAGGTGCTTTTGCCATGCTAAGGGCTGCTTCTGTTATAGAATCAAGTTCATTTTTATTTAAAAATCCAGACCTTATTCTTTTTAGAGGGACTCGTGCCTCATTACAAAGTAATCTCATTACTATCTGTTCTTTTGACATTTCTAAAGAGAAGAAAGCTGATGGTATATTTTCCTTTACAGAAATATGGTGTAATATGCTAAGGGCAAAGGAAGTTTTTCCCATAGCTGGTCTTGCAGCTATAATAATCAAATCTCCTTTATGAAACCCAGTGGTCATTTTATCAAGCTCATAAAAGCCTGTTGGTAAACCAGTTATTATTGTGTCTTTCTTATAAAGTTCATTGATAATATCAAGTGTAGTTTTTAATACCTCATTAAGAGAATAGTAAGGAGTTATAGATTTTTGATTTGTTATATCAAATATTAATTTTTCTGCTTCTTCAATCAGTTCATCAATATTTTTTGTAGTTTTTGCTTTTGTCTCTATTATTTTTGCAGTTTTTATAAGGTTTCTCAGTAGAGATTTTTCTTTTATCTGTGTAGCTAAATCAGGTATTATAGATGGAGGAGCTGCATCTCTTTCAAGTAGTAAAGTTAGATATAAATCACCACCTATAAAATCTAACTTGTTTATTTTTTCCAGATAATCTTTGAGGATGATTTTATCTACAGGTTTTCCTGTTTCTACTAAATCTATTATTGATTGGTATATTACATGGTGTTTTGGGTCATAAAAATCATCAGGTTTTAGAATGTTTAGTACTTCATCAACCTTGGAGCTATCTAAAAGTAAGCCACCAAGTAAGGCTCTCTCCGCTTCAATATCTTTTGGGAGAGAACCTTCTTTTAATTCTTCATCCATTTTATTGTTCTTCAGGCTGTACATTTACCTTTATAGTTGCTGTAACTTCTGGATGTAATCTAATTTTTATAGTATAAACACCTATATCTCTAATAGGATTTCTGAGCATAATCTTTTTTCTATCTATTTCAGTGCCAAATTCTTCCTTTAATTTCTGTGCTATATCTGCTGCAGTAACTGAACCATACAGCTTACCAGTTAAACCTACTTTTTTCTTAAGTACAATTTCTTGACCGTCTATCTTTTCTTTAATTTCATTGGCTTTTTCCTTTTCTTTCTCTAACTTTCTTGCTTTTTGTTTTAGTATATTCTGTACCATTCTTACATAGTTGTCAGTTGCTGGATATGCAAATCCTTTTGGTATTAAGTAATTTCTTGCAAAGCCATCTTTTACTTCAATAATATCACCTATAGTACCCCATCCTTCTACATCTTTTGTAAGAATAACTCTCATTTAATACAACCTCCTGTTTGCTTATTTACTTAAATAATCACATAAGGAATAAGAGCTAATTGTCTTGCTTTTTTTATTTCAACTGCTAGTTTTCTCTGGTGTTTTCCGCAAGTTCCTGATATTCTTCTTGGTATTATTTTTCCTCTATCAGAAATAAATTCCTTTAACATCTCTATGTCTTTATAGTTAGGTTCTTTTCCTTCAGCACAGAATTTGCAATATTTTTTTCTTTTCTGATAAAAAGGTTTATTTGCTGTTGTTGGGTTAGCCATATTTTATACCTCCTTTTTAACTTTAAAATGGAATATCTTCATCTGAAGATAAATCTTCAGGTTCTTCTACAACTTCTTGCTCAGCTTCGTTTTCAGGTAATTCTTCAGGTCTTCCTGGTCTTGAAAGAATGCTTACTTTTTCCGCTACCACTTTAACTTTTGACCTTTTTTCTCCTGAAGCTGTTTCCCATTTATCCTGCCTTAAGTGTCCCTCTAATACTATCTGTACACCTTTGGAAAGCTGTTTTCCAAGTCTTTCTGCAAGAAAACTGAATGCTTCTATATCAAAGTAATATGTCTCTTCTTGCCATTGTTCACTGTTTTTAGTTTTATATCTTCTATTAACTGCTAAAGTAAAAGAAGTAACCTGACTGCCACTTGGTAAAAATCTGATTTCAGGGTCTCTAGTTAATCTTCCAATTAAAAAAACTTTATTTAGCACTTTTATCTCCTTAAAAATTATTCAGTGCTTTTTGTTTCTTCTTGTTTTTCTTGTTTTGGTGGTTTTACTTTAAAAGTAAGGAACCTTATTACATTTTCGTTATATCTGTAAAATGGTTCTAATTTTACTGGCAATTCAGTATTCTTTGTCTTAAAGTTAAAGACAAAATAATATCCAGAATTAAATTTTTCAATAGGATATGCAAATTCCCTTCTTCCCCATTTTTCGAAGTTATAAATTTCACCTTCGTTTTGTTCGATGAACTTTTTTAACTCTTCTACAAAGGAATTTATTTCTTCCTCTGTTAGAGTTGGTTTTAGAACAAAAACAGATTCATAATAACGAGTTATATCCATATTAAACCTCCTTTTGGTTGGATTTCTCTTAACTTCAGCCTCCTGATATTTCACAGGAAGCAAGGAGAAAAACTTATATAATACTCTTATTACATGTATTTAATGATTTATCTATACCGTATTTTATCACATTTAATAGGCATTCAACTGCAGAAGATATTACTTTTTCAACTAAAAGGCTTTCGTCTTTGTTAAATGGAGATAAAACATAGTCTGTTACTTCTTTTTTAGATATAGGTCTTCCTATTCCTATTTTTAGCCTTGGAAAATCCTGTGTTTTTATATTCTCAATTATAGACTGAACTCCTCTATGTCCACCACTTGAACCTGATTTTCTTAGTCTAATTTTTCCAAGAGGTAAATCTAAATCATCATAAACTACGAGAATTTCTGATGGTTTTAGATTATATTCATCTAAAAGGTTTTTAACAGCTACTCCACTATTGTTCATATATGTTTGTGGTTTTACAATGAACAAATCATGATTTTTACAATTATATATATGAGAAAAACAACACTCTATAACTTCCTTTTTACATTTAAGAGCAGATGCCAGAGCATCTGCCACCATAAAGCCTACATTATGACGAGTATTTTGATATTTTTTTCCAGGATTACCAAGACCAATTATAGCTTTAATCATGAAGTTGTTTCAGTTTCAACTGCTTCTTCAGGTATTTCTTCTTCAACCGCTTCTTCTTCTGGTTCAGATACTACAGCAACAACTTCATCAGGAGGTGTAATAATCTTAACATCTTCTGGTGGTTCTATGTCCTTAACATATAAAACATCTCCAAGTCCAAGATGAGATATGTCTACCTTTATTTCTTCAGGAATTTTTCTTGGAACTGTTTTAACAAGAACAGAGTGTAAGTGTTGTTCCAGTATTCCTCCTAGCTCTATACCTTTAGGTGTTCCTACTAGCTCAATTGGAACTTCTACTTCAAGTTCTACTCCAAATGTTACTTCATATAAATCAACATGAATAGGTTCATCACCAAGATAGTTATACTGTATATTTTTCAGGATACATACTCTTGGTTCCTCTTCATTTTCAAGTTTAATCTGTATTAAAAAGTTTCCGTGAGGTCTAGAGAGTAAATCTTTCTTTTTTATATAGACATGAGCATTTTCATGTCCTTTTCCATAAATTTCAGCAGGAATAAAGCCTTTGCTTCTTAATTGTTTTACTTCACTTTTTTTTCCTGGTGTTCTTGGAACTGCTTCCCACTCTATTGTTTGTATCATCTTTTACCTATACCTCCTTAAACAAATAATGAACTTACTGAGCTTTCTATATTAATTCTTTTTATGGCTTCTCCTACAAGTTCTGCTACTGAAAGCACAGTTAACTTATCAAATTCTTTACCTTTTACAGGGATTGTATTTGTTACAATTACTTCTTCTATAGGTGAGTTTTTTAATCTGTCTACTGCAGGTCCAGAAAATACTGGATGTGTACATGTAGCTATTACTGATTTAGCTCCTTTTTGCAGTAGCATTTCAGATGCTGAGACTATCGTTCCTGCTGTATCTATAATATCATCAATTATGATTGCGTTTTTTCCTTCTACATCTCCTATTACATCAAGTGTTTCTACTATGTTTGGTGCTGGTCTTCTTTTATATATAATTGCAAGTCCACAACCTAATCTATTAGCTAACATTCTTGCTCTTTCAACTCCACCAGCATCTGGAGATACAACAACTGCGTTTGGAATATTTTTAGATTTTAGATAATCCAGTATTACTGGAAGTGCATATAGATTATCTACTGGACAATCAAAGAAACCTTGAATTTGAGCAGAATGTAAATCTACAGTTAAGACTCTATCTGCTCCTGCTGTTTGTATTATATCTGCTAATAATTTTGCACTTATAGGTACTCTTGGCTTATCTTTCCTATCCTGTCTGGCGTAAGCAAAATATGGAATTACAGCTGTGATTCTATGGGTAGAAGACCTTTTTAGCGCATCTAAAATAAGAAGCAATTCCATTATATTATCATTAGCCGGATAGGATAGGGTTTGAATAACAAATACATCGGCTCCACGGACATTTTCTTTTATTTGAACTCTAACTTCTCCATCACTAAATCGTGTAACTAAAGTATCACATAATGGTACATGTAGGTATTCTGAAACCTTATATGCAAATTCAGGATTAGCTGTACCGCTAATTATTTTTAAATGTTTTCCAGCCAAGGGTTACCTCCAGAAATTAAAAGAAAATTTTAAAGCTGGGGAGGCAGGATTCGAACCTGCGACACCCGGATCCAAAATCCGGTGTTCTGCCAGCTGAACTACTCCCCAGCAATTTGTTAGGTTAGCCTTGTTTTAAATAATTTCCAGTTTCTACCTCTGCAGATATCTTCCAATCTTTTGTCAGGTCTGCCAAAGGCAAAAACAGCACTTCCACTACCTGTAATGTATCCCTTAAATCCTAAAAATTCAAGTGTATTTAAAACTTCATTAATAACAGGGAACATTTCTTTCGATATATTACCTAAAATATTTTCTGTTCGCTGTAAAAATTCTTCTAACCTATTCTCTTTTAACAGATTATCTATTATATTTATCTGCTCTTTTGTTGTCAACATATCTGTTGTTATCCTGCTGTATATTTCACTGGTTTTTACTTCTAAATCTGGATAGATTATAAAAATTTCCTTTTCTAATTTAACTGGAAGTTTTGTAATTTTATCTCCTATGCCTTCTGCTATTGCCATACCTTCTTTTAGAAAGAAAGGAACATCAGCTCCTATATAAACTGCGAGTTTGTTCAGCTCTTCTTCAGATAGAGGGTTTCCAGAAAGCTGGTTTAGTTTCTTTAATATGGCAGCTGCATTAGAACTTCCTCCACCTAAACCACTTCCTGTTGGAATAACTTTTTGTACAATTATATGGTAATTTTGAGCTATTCCGGTCGTTTCTTCAAATATGCGAACAGCTTTTGAAACTGTATTTTCTTCAGGAATGTTAGGGTTTGTGAATTCAATTTTTAGCTTATAGGAAGGTTTTATTGTAATTACATCATATAAAGCTACAGTGTGGATTACTGTGTATATATTGTGATAGTTATCAGCTCTTTTTTCTAAGACCCATAAACCTAGATTAACTTTTGCTGGAGATTTTATAATTTCTTCCATTTTGTTTATCCTTGTTATTTTAAGTTCTATAAAATAATATTCTGTTAAATTTTTATATTCAAGGAGATTGATATGGTAGGAATAATAGGTGGAAGTGGTCTTTATGATGTTGAAGGT
>JALSSG010000062.1 GCA_026984355.1 Hydrogenothermaceae bacterium | reverse complement strand
TGTTGATTTTGTAGAGCTTGCTCATAAGTATGGAAAAATGGGCGGTGTTGCTCATATGGCGACCCTTGTTAAACAGATAATAGCTGAAAGAGGCAAAGACAAAGTCCTATTTCTTGATTCTGGAGATACATGGCAAGGGACAGCCGTAGCTTTATTTACAAAAGCTAAAGCTGTAGTAGATGTTCAAAACGCTCTTGGTATTGATGTTATGGTAGGACACTGGGAGTTTACATATGGAAAAGACAGAGTAATGGACTTAATAAACAACCACCTAAAAGCAGAGTTTATATCCCAGAATGTACTTGATGAAATGTGGGAAGAAAGAGTATTTAAACCTTACACTATAAAAGAAGTTGGTGGGGCAAAAATAGGAATTATTGGAAATTCTTATCCTTACACGCCAATAGCAAATCCTAGAGAGTTTGTAGAAGGTTGGACTTTTGGAGTTAGAATGGATTCCTTACAGGAACTGGTAGATGAGTTAAGAAATGAGAAAAAAGTAGATTTAGTGGTTTTACTATCCCATGATGGTTTTGCGTTGGACATAGCATTAGCAAAAAATATAAAAGGAATTGATATTCTCTTTAGCGGACATACCCACGACCCAGCACCAAAGCCCATATTTGTTGGAAATACAATGATAGTTATAGCTGGTAGCCATGGAAAATATGTAGGAAGATTAGATTTAGAAATAAAAAACAAAAAAATCGTTAAATACAATTACAAACTAATTCCAGTAGCAAGCAACTTTATAAAACCAGACCCAGAAATGGAAAAATTAGTTAATAAACATTATGCTCCCTATGAAAAAAAATTAAATCAGGTAATAGGAAAAACGGAAACACTTCTTTATAAAAGAGATACTTTCTATTCAACATTCGATAGAGTTATATCTGAAGCCATAAAAGAAGAAACAGATGCAGAAATAGTATTTACTCCAGGATATAGATGGGGAACTACAATTTTACCTGGAGAAGATATAACAGTAGATAACATATATGAGATGACAGCTATTACATACCCTGATGTTTACAGATTTGAGATGAAAGGTTCTCAGCTCAAAATGATTTTAGAAGATATAGCTGACAATGTGTTTAATGAAAACCCGCTTTATCAACAAGGTGGAGATATGAGTAGATTACTTGGTATGGAGTACGAGATAAAAATAACAGCACCAATGGGAAAAAGAATAAGAAATATAAGAGTAAATGGAAAGCCATTTGACCCTAACAAATATTATGTACTTGCTGCATGGGGCGGTAATCTTCACAGAGCTGGAAGAAATGCGAAAAAGTTTAGACCAGTATACGATATAGTCATCGACTACATTAAAAAGAAAAAAGTAGTAGCTCCACCACTAAAATCAAATGTAAAAGTTATAGACATACCTTGTGGATGTCCTAAAAAAGGAGGCATCTGCCCTTGATAAGAAAAGTTATAGGCAGCCTTGCTGCTGCCTACCTCCTCCTTTTTAATACCGTATTTGCGTATGAAGACAATGAACTTTTCTGGATAAAAGTAGATATGTCTTTAGAAGAAGCAGATATGATAATTCAATCAGAAGCAGAAGGAAGAAATTTAAAAATTATTAAAGTACTACACATAACAAAAGGTATTGAAGAACAAGGACACAAGGATTTTTGGAAAGATATGAGAATTTATCTAACCTGTAGTTTATCTATGGGCTACAAAATAATGAAAAAAAACCCTCATTTAGCTGCATACTTTCCCTGCAGAATTTTCACCTACAGAGATAAAGATGGGAAGTTAGTAGTAGGAATGGCAAAAACAACTCCACTTATAAAAAAATTAAAAATCAAAGACAAAGAAGCTATAAAAACATTAAAACATGTAGAAAAAACAATGAGAGAAATAATAAACACACTTAAAGAATAAAAAAACAGGAGGTTTTTAAAATGAAAAAAGTAATAATGTCTTCAGTGGTAGGCTTAGGGGCTTTAGCTTTATTAGCTCCTCATGCAGAAGCAAAACCAAGAATTTATTTTGGTAATGGTAAATGGGTAGAACTTTTTCAAATGGTACAGGTATGGAATGTTTACACTATCACAAATGATAGTTTCGATGTAGATATGGATGCAAGGAGTGATGTTTATATTAGAAGAGGTAGGATAGGTTTTAAAGGAAAAATAAGAAAAGATATGAAATTTAAAGTATGGTTTGCATACGATAATTTAGGAAAAAATGAAGCAACAGCAGGAACTGGAGGACCAAATACAACTGGTGGAACTGTAGAAGGAGCTGGAACAGAAAATAGAGAGTTCTACATCTGGGATGCTATATGGACGTGGACTTTAGACCCAGAGTGGGCAAATATTTCAGTTGGATACTTTAGACCACAGGTAGGAAAAGAAAGTATAACCACCGCATTTAAAGTTATATCCTTCCAAAAAGCTTTAACTAACTTTACACCAAGAAAACATATAGTAGGAAGAGGTCCAGGTCGTGAAACAGGTATAAATATAGGTGGTCTTGCTTTAAACAAAAAACTAAATTTCAACATAGGAATATTTGATACAAACCATAAAAAGATAATTGGAAATAAAAAACAAGGTACTCATTTTGACCCAGGAGATGGAAATGGTGATGGTGCTGAAGTAGTTGGTGGTAAAGGAAAATCAGGTGTTGGGGATGGAAAAAAATGGTCTCCACTTATAGCTGTTAGAGTTGCCTGGAGTTTTGGAGACCCAGAGCACAAAAAATATAAAATGGGATATACACAAACATATTATGGAAAAAGAAAAGGTTTAACTATAGGTCTTAACTACACATATCAGGGAGAAACAGATGTATTTAAGCAAAACAATCTCTACAGCATAGATATTCTGGCAAACTATGGACCTTTTGATTTTAATGCAGAATACGACTGGCTATATAGAGATGTAGGAGGAACAGTAGGAAGTGGAACTGACAAAGTATGGTCTGTAAAAGCGGGATACAATTTCTTCCTAAAAGATAAGCAAATTTTGAGACCTGCTGTTATGGTTTCAAAAGAAGAACCAAATGACAGTAACAATGACTATAAAAGTGATACAGGTGTTTCTGTTAAAAAAGAGTTATATGAAATCAGCTTAAACTGGCTTATAAACAAAGACAAACTAAAGCTAAATATAAGCTATGACTGGGGAAAAGTTAAAAACAAAGATTTCTCATATATAGGTATGGGATTACAGCTTATATATTAATAAAGTAAAACCTGCCTGCCGGGTGGCAGACTAAAAATAACCCGGCCTCAGACTTTTTATGTCTGAGATACAAGGAGGACTTATGAGAAAAATTTTGATTGCTGTATGTATGTTATCAGTCTTAATAGGTTTTTCTTATGCACAGTGGAAGCCTGACACAAAAGGTTCAGGAAAAGGAATTGTTATATATAAATATGAAGGAGATGCTGATGAAGTTCTTCAGATGCTAAAAATGAATTTAGAAGCCCAGCAGATTACTATAGTAGATACTACTAACCCAGTTGCTCCATTAGAAGCAAACGTAAAAATATTTCCTGATTATGACAAATTAAACATAACATTTGTTCAGAACTTCCTCGTTACAAGCATATCAACGCTTTATAAAATATTTACAAACGACCCAAATGCTTTAGTAATATCACCAATGGTAATAACAGTCTATCAAATAGAAGATGATGACTATACATATATAGTTAGACCAAAAACATCAATGCTATTAGATGGAACTAAATATCCTCAAGTAAAAAAAGCGGTAGAAGAGCTTGAAAAAAGAATAGATGAAGCTATAAAAAGCATGCTTTGACCCCTTTCATCTCATTCGCCTCCCGCTTCTCTGGTGGCTTCTAAGCCACCCTTTTTAAAATTCTATTTTAAGTCCATCTCTTGCTGCAATTACAGGAATTTTTGTTTCCTCTGTTAGAACTTCAGCTACTTTTTCCGGAACAGCTTTTAACATCTGTAAGCTAAAGTGAGTTATAACGGCTTTTTTTGGCTTTAATTTTAAAAGCATCTTCTTTACATCAGAAGCAGCAAGATGGTCTACATTTGGAACTGGATGAATAAATGTTGTATTAAAAACCATTATATCTGACTTTTCTGGATAACCTTCAAGCATTCCATCAAAAAACCTTCCACACGGAACATAAACAAATTTCTTATTTCTAT
>JALSSG010000061.1 GCA_026984355.1 Hydrogenothermaceae bacterium | reverse complement strand
ATGTTTTAACAAGACCTGCACCAGGTCCAAATAACCTAAGAAGACCTAAGTGGTTTCCAAGACCTTGGTATCCACATACAGACAAAGCTTACAGAATGCCTATGGGTGAATCTCACGGAGAATAAACAATGTTTTTCAAGGGGGATTATTTCCCCCTTTTTTTATTTTTCTACTTCTAATATCATTACAAAGGGCATATATTAGATATGTTTAGTTTTTACATTTTTAAGGAGAAAAAATGGATATTATTGCGGAAACTCAGGCAAGGTTAAATATGTACGGATTGTTATCAAGACTTTTAATAGAGGAAATGGATTTTTATACTCTTGAAAAAATAAAGGAAAATAAAGATTTGTTAGATTTATTTCCCAAGACAAAAGAGTGGAATTTATTTTGGGAGAAAGATACTCAAAAGCTTATAGAAGAAGACCTTAATGTTGACTTCACTACCATTTTTATACTTAACGCTTATCCTTATGAATCTGTTTTTGTAAATGATGAAGGATATATAAATCCAACTATTACAAATCCAACACTTATGTTTTATAGAGACCATGGTTATTCAATAGATTTAAATGAAACAAGAGCATTATCTCCAGACCATATAGCTGTGGAACTTGAATTTATGATGAACCTTGTACAGGAAGAGTTAAATGCAATAGCTAAAGAAGATGAGAAAGAAGTTAAAAGAGTTAGAAAAATTCAAAAAGATTTTCTAAAGAATCACCTTGCTAATTGGGGTAGTATATACCTACTTTCAGCCAGAGAACTTGCAGAAACACCATTTTATCAAGATGTTTGTAATTTAGCGTTAGAATTTATCTTAAGTGATTATGAATATCTAGCAGAACTGGAAGAAGCAGGAAGGATTTAATCTTTTATCTTTTTTGCAACGGCTAATAAGGTAGCTTCTACAGCCACTTCATCATCTACTTTGGCTATACCATGAATTTTCCCTATAGTTTTTTTAAAGTGTAGTCCTTTTATTTCAAATACTATCTGGTCTCCTGGAAGGACTGGTTTTCTAAATTTGGCTTCATCAATACCAGCAAAGAATACAGTGTATTTTTTTGTATCAAGTTTTACCTTTTGCGTTAATAAAAAAGCTCCAATTTGAGCTATTGCTTCAATAATTAAAACTCCAGGCATTACTGGATACTCTGGAAAGTGTCCTACAAAATAAGGTTCATTTATTGTTACATTTTTAATAGCTTTAATAAAAAGATTGTCAAGGTCAAATTCAAGGATTCTATCAACAAGTAAAAATGGGTATCTGTGAGGAAGAACTTCCATAATCTCTAAAACGGATATTGGTTTGTTCTCAGCAGACATAAAATTCCTCCTACAATTTTATAAAGATATCTAATAAAACTATTACAAAAAATATTATACTAACCAAACCATTCACTGTAAAAAAGGCTTTATTTATTTTCGATAGATTATCTGGTTTAATTAATGAGTGTTCGTAATATAAGAATATACTAAGTATTAATAAACCTATGAAATAGATATACCCTAAGTTTGCTTTAATTCCAGTTAGTATTAAAAAGATAAAAGTAATTATGTGAAAAATTCTTGATATTATTAGTGATTTTTTTATACCAAACTTAGCTGGTATAGAGTAAAGCCCAATCTTTTTGTCAAAATTAACGTCCTGTAAAGCATAAAGTATATCAAAACCTGAAACCCAAAAAGCCATTGCTAAACCTAAATATATCATTGATGTTTCTATTTTGCCTTCTAAAGCTATAGATACAGCTATAGGTATTAGAAAATACACAACACCAAGAATAAGATGAACAAAATAAGTAAATCTTTTTCCTAATGGATATACAATCAGGATTATTATCACTATAGGAGATAAGTAAAAAGCCAGTTTATTTAATTTATATGCACTGAACATAAAAAGCATTGATGAAATTATAGCCAATATCAAAATTTCAATAGGTTTTACAATTCCTCTAACTGAAGCCCAGCTTTGTGTCCGGGGATTTAATCTGTCAAATGGAAGGTCAAAAAATCTATTAAAAGCCATACCAGCGGTTCTTGCAGAAATTAATGCTATAATAATCCAAAAAATCTTTTCTAAATCAGGGAATCCTTTTTCTAGTATTACTACAGAAGATAAAGCAAATGGCAATGCAAAAATTGAGTGTTCAAATTTTGTAAGTTCTAAGTAAGCTTTTAGCTTAAAAGTTAAATTCATTTTATCTCTAGATAATTTAATAACTCTTTTAAACTATTGAATATAAGGTCTGGTTCAAAGTTTTCTTTAATATCTGTTATTTGATATTTACCTGTAGTTAAAAATATAGTTTTTAATCCTAATTTTTTATATCCAGCAAGGTCTACGTATAGGTCATCACTTATTATAGCAATTTTGTCTGGAGGAAAATCAAAAGATTGGAATATGTATTTATTGTAAATATCACTCATTTTTCCAAAATGAATGTAATTTTCATTACAGGTGCATGCATATACGAACATTTTGCTGATGGCTCCTACACCGGGAAAAAGTAATCCATCTCCATCTTGAGACAATAGATTATTATTCATAGCATACAGTTTAGCACTGTGTCTTTTTAGTGCAGTAGTAGCAATTTTTAGTTTATCAAAATTCAGGTGTCTATCCTGTGCAACTAATACAGCATCAACTTTAGGCTCATTAACAATCTTAAATCCATACTGTTTTAAATAGTTTATAAGAGTATCTTCTCCCAGAACAAAAATAGAGTTTATACCATCTTCATTTAATACCTTTGGTGCTAAGGAAAGTGGAGAAAATATATCTTCTTTATCTACTGGTATGCCTTTTTCTTTTAGTTTTTTGGCTATATCTTCTGGTGGTAATCTTGAATTATTTGTTGCTATTTTAAATGGTATATAATTACTGCGGAGCTTTTTTATGAATTCAGGGGCATCTTCAAATATATTAAAATCTTTATCTTTTACCAAGACACCATCTAAGTCTATCAAAAATCCTTTTATTTCCATTTTATTTTTTTAATATTCCATAAAATAGTTGTGATATTAATAAATCAGGATTTTCTACAATTGGACCTGTTTTTTGAGCCATTACATAAGCAAATACTTTAGCCTGAATAATACCAAGAAAAAGCATTGCTGTATCATCTGGGTCTAAATCTTCTCTTACTATATTTTCTTCCTGCCCCTGTCTTATTATTTCTGCTAATTTACATCTATAGTTTTCCACAAATCCCTTTAATATATCAAAAAACTTTGCATTTTGACTTCTGGAAAACTCAAAACATAAAACAGGAACCGCTCCTCTTGTTTCTTCAAGTACTTCAAAATGAGCTTTTAAAACAAGTTCTAATTTTTCTTTTGTGTTTTTTCCTTCTTTTAAAGCGATATCAACAGCACTTAAACATCTTGTTATGTATCTATTTATTATCTCAAGAATAATATCATCCATAGATTTAAAATGCTTAAATAACGCAGCATCTGTTATTCCTAATCTGTTTGCTATGTTTTTTGCAGTGAACTTACGAAGTCCCTCTTTTACTATTATTTCAGCTCCAACTTCTATAATTTTTTCTCTTGTTGAAAGTTCTTCTTTCAATTTACCCTCCTTTAATCTAAGATTAACATTTTACAAAAATCTTTTAATTTTACTACAGCACCTGCTGCGTTCTTGTGCCCACCTCCTCCAAGAGTTTTCGCTAATTCTAATGCTGAAGGACTAACATAATCACAGCTTCTAAAACTAAATTTTACTATATCTCCATTTATATTAAAAAGTGCAATAGGCTCTTTATATTTTTCACACAAAATGTTTCCAATTTCAGACTGGAATAAACCTGTATTGAAAGCTCTAACTTTATGTTCATCTATTTTTATGTATACTTCTTTTGCCCGCTCTATAAAATAATTGATTAAATAATCAGTGTATTCTGATAAAATTTTCCCTTTTTCTAATATACTTTCTATAGGTTCATCTAACAGTTTTAGAAGCTCATGTGGTTTATTAGTAAATAAAAAAAGATAAGTGTTTGCATATTTTGTTTTATCTGCATATTTCCACGTCCATATATCTTTGTCTTCTACGAGTTTTATTAGTTGTGGAATATTTTTTTCTCCAAAAAAGTATATCCATGTAAGAGAAGCTCCAGACCTGTTGTTATTAAATACATAGTGAAAGTTTTTGTATTTTTTTGATAA
>JALSSG010000060.1 GCA_026984355.1 Hydrogenothermaceae bacterium | reverse complement strand
AATAGCAGAATTAAAAAAGTATATGAAAAATTTGGTGATAGATTTCTAAAGAAGGTTTACTTTAATTCCGAAATCCAGTATTGTAGAGAAAAAGTTAATAAATATGAATGCCTTGCAGGTAGATTTGCTGCAAAAGAAGCTGTTATAAAGGTGATACATTCTGCTTTCGGAATAAACCTGTCTTTCAGAGAAATAGAAGTTTTAGGAAGGAAAAATAAACCTGCAGAAATTTTACTGCACCTTAAACCTGAAAATAGATTTATCCTTTCAAAACCTTTTAAAATAAGGCTTTCATTATCTCATGAAAAAAACTATTCAGTAGCTGTAGCTATTATTCTCCTTTATTAGTGCAGAAATTTTTATGCACTTTTATATCTAAATTTTCTTTTAAACTGCCTAATTACAACTTTTTTAATTTTTGGCATGAATTTTGACTATATATCCCTAAAAGGAAACTTTGGAGGGATAAAAGATGAAAATCTCAACAGAAGAAAGAAATAAAATCATCTTAGAATTTTTACCAAGAATAAACTACATAGTAAATAGACTGAAACAGGAATCTTTGCCACCAACAGTAACAGAAGAAGACCTTATAAATACAGGAGTTTTAGGTCTTATTGATGCTATTGAAAAATATGACCCATCAAAAGGAGTTAAACTTTCAACATATGCAGAAATCAGGATAAGAGGTCATATTATAGATAGCCTGAGGAAATTAGATTGGGTTCCAAGAAATGTAAGACAAAAAGCAAGAGAAATAGAAAATGCTATATTAGAAGTAGAAAGTAAATTAGGTAGAGAAGCTACAGCAGAAGAAGTAGCAGAATATTTAGGTATATCTGTTGAGGAATATATGAAATATGCCCAAAAAGTTTCAAATTCTGCACTTGTTTCAATAGAAAAAGGAATAGGTAATGATGAAGATGGAACTACAAAACTATGGCAGGTAATAGCTATTAATGATGATACACCTGATAAGTATGTTGAAGAACAACAGCTAAAAGAAATATTATCTGATATAATATCTAAGTTAAATGAAAAAGAAAGACTTGTTATTACTTTATATTATTATGAAGAGCTTTCTATGAAAGAAATAGGAGAAGTTTTAGGACTTACGGAGTCAAGAATATCTCAGATACATACAAAAACTATGATTAAGATAAGGAACATGATACATAAATATCTATCAAATGAAGGAAAATAATACGTATTTAGAGTATCTTATAAGTGATTTAGAATTTTTTCTTGTTCTTAAAAGAAAAAAAGTTGATGAGTATATAAATAACAAAGATTTTATAGACTATAAAGATAGTATCTTTATTTTTGACCATTTAGTAGAAGGTTTTAATAAGACAACAAATCTTTTAAAGCATCTAAATGAAACAAAGAATTCTAACTTAATTAGAGATGTATGTATTTTATCATCAGAAATGCTTTCATGGATAATCTTTTCTTTTCCTTCTATAGAGAAAAATTTAGAAGTATTCGTTTATGACTTTAAAATTGGAAAAAAACATATAATAGACCATATAGGTGAAAATCTGATAATTCTTGATGAACTTATAGAAAAACCAGAAAAACTAAGTTTTTTTTATAATGATATACTTAACTCTATGCAAGAGTTAAATATGAGTTTTGGCTATATACAAAAACTTATAAAAAGCTCTCAGGAAGAAAACTAAGTTTCTTTAGTTCCTCTTATAAGAGATAAACCACCATCTACTACTATAGTCTGTCCCTGTATCCATTCTGCTTCTGGTAAACATAGCAAAGCTACAACATTTGCTAAATCTTCAGCAGTACCAAATCTACCAAGAGGTGTTAATTTAGATACTCTTTCTTTAATAAGCTCATAGTCTGGGAAAAGTTGAAGAGCTTCTGTATCTACAGGACCACCAGAAACAGTGTTTACATTTATTCCAAGATGTCCAACCTCAACAGCAAGATATCTAACCAACGCTTCAAGAGCTGATTTTGCTGCAGCATGAATAGCATAATAAGGCATATAGTCTTTTGTACCAGTAGAAGAAATAGCTATTATCTTTCCTTTTCTATCTTTCATTAGAGGAACAGCTCTTTGAGATGACCATATAAATCCTTTAACCGTTATATTAAATATTCTGTCAGTTCCTCTTTCTCTAAGTTTTAAAAATGGTGCAAAACCTCCTACTACTTCTCTACCAGATGCAACTGCATTACTTACAAAAATATCTAAGTAACCAAATTTTTCCTTTATCTCATCAAATACTCTATCAATATCTTCTTTTTTGCCAAAGTCCCCTTGAATTGCATATCCTTTTCTACCTTTGTTTTCTATCTCCTTTACAACTTCCTGTGCCTTTTCACTGTTTTTATAGTAATTTATGATTACATCAGCCCCCCAATCAGCTAATTTTAGAGCGATAGCTCTACCTATACCTCTACTTCCACCAGTGATAAAAGCTAGTTTCCCCTCTAAAACTTTGTCCATAAGCCTCTCCCTAATTTTTTGCAAACATTATATCAAAATTTGTAGTTTTTTTGAAAAAAAATGTTAAAATCTTTTTCCTAAAATAAAAAAATCCAAAAACAGGAAGGTATGCTGTCACATATTTTTATAAGAAAATTTTTATATTTCAAAGATATAGAAGTGGAATTTTCTAAAGGTTTAAATGTAATTACTGGTGAAACTGGTGCAGGGAAATCTCTTATCATAGATGCTATCCTTTTTGCTTTAGGTGAAAGAGGAAAGTTTGAAGAAGGAGATTATGTAGAGCTTGTATTTGAAAATATAGACAATGAATTTTCAGAAGATAATACACTTATAGTAGCTCGTCAAATAAAAAACGGAAAGAGTGTCTATTACATAAATGGTAGAAGAGCTACCTTATCAGCACTAAAAGAAGCTACATCTAATATAATAGAGCTTCACAGTCAAAATTATCAGCAAAATCTTCTAAAGAAAGAATATCATAGGAAGTTTCTGGATAGTTTCGCTGGGGTTGATGATATTTTAGAAAGATACAAAACTGTATATAAAACATATAACAATCTAAGACAGGAAGAAGAAGAACTAAAACAAAGACAGGCAAATAGATTAAAAGAGCTAGATATATTAAGATTTCAGCTTGAAGAATTAGAGACGGCAAATTTAAAAGAAGGTGAAAAGAAAGAATTAGAAAAAAGATATGAATACCTGTCAAATATAAATTTCATTAAAGAAAACATATATTCTGCTTTATTTTTATTAGATGAAGATGAAAAAAGTATAAATTTACAGCTATCTACAGTGAAAAAACTCCTTGAGAAAATATCTTCTTTTAGTCCTGAAATAAACAATGTTCTTGAAAACTTAGAAACAGCTATATCTATACTTTCTGATGTTTCTTATTCTCTTTCACGAATAGATATTGATGTAGACCCAAAAGAGTTAGAATTTATAGAAAGCAGACTTGATACAATTAACTGGTTAGAGAAAAAGTATAATACAGATGAGAAAGGTTTAATTTCTTTAATATCACAAATAAAAGAGAGAATAAAATATCTTGAAAATCTTGAAGAAAAATTACCACTTATTGAAAAAGAAAAAGAGGAAATCTATAACAAACTAATTAAACTAAGTGATGAACTTACAAAAAAAAGAAAATCTTCTGCTTTAGAATTTAGTAAACAAGTAAAAAAGCATCTAGAAGATTTAGCATTGCAAAATGCCGTTTTTAAAGTAGAAATTAAAGAAAAAAGCTTAGACCTTTATGGAAAGGATAAAATAATATTTTTATTTTCGGCTAATCCAGGATTTGAACCAAAAGCTTTAGATGAAATTGCTTCTGGCGGTGAGATATCAAGACTTTCATTAGCTTTAAAACTTGTTTCAGGTGAGTCTGTAGATTGTATGATTTTTGATGAGATAGATACAGGAATAGGTGGTAAAACAGGGATTTATATGGCGCAAAAGTTAAAATCTCTTTCTTCTAAGTTTCAGATAATACTTATTACTCATTTACCACAGGTGGCAGCTGTTGCTGATAAGCATTTTTATGTAGATAAGATTTTTTATGAAAAACGTACAGAAGGTATAGTAAAAGAACTTTCGCTAGAGGAAAGAGAAAAAGAGATAGCCAGAATGTTAAGCGGGACTATAAACGAAAACTCTATAAAACTTGCTAAAAACCTCATAAATCAGATTTGATTTTCACTTATAAGTTTTCTTC
>JALSSG010000059.1 GCA_026984355.1 Hydrogenothermaceae bacterium | reverse complement strand
CCGTGTTCCACTGTCTAACCAGTATCTCAGGTTGTGTTTTCTGCACAGTTTATCAACGTGAAACATTATGTCTAACATCAATTCCTGAACTTTTTTTATCTGTTCAAAAGTTATATTTCTTCCTTCTAAATTAAACTCAATTGTTTCCATCAAAAAACCTCTTTAAAGGCTTTTATAAGTTTATCATTATCTTTTTTATCTCTCACAGCAATCCTGATTAAATTTTTATCTTCTATGCCTATTTTTCCTTTTAAATCTTTAATAAATAAATCTTTTTCAAAAAGTAACTTTTTAGTTAAATCTGTTGAAGTATATTTTTCTAAAACCTCACACATAAAATAGTTTGCCTGAGATGGAAAGACTTTTAGGGAGCTAATTTTAGAAAGTTCTTTAAAAAATCTATTTCTTTCATTTATTATTTTTTTACAGGCATTTTTATAATCAGATTTGTATTTATAAAATATCTGTAAGAAAAATTCTCCAAAAGAGTTAATATTCCATATTGGAAGCTGTTTTTCTATCTTATTTATAAGATTTATATCAGAAGAAGCTAAAATTCCAAGTCTAAGTCCCGGAATACCAAAGCTTTTACTTATACTTTTTATCAAGATAAGATTAGGAAACTGCTCCAGTATTTTCTGATTTAGTAAAGTTTGATTGAAGCCATCTTCAGCAAAATCAATAAATGACTCATCAAGTACTATCCTTTTTGATAAATTTTTAGCTTTTTCAACAATTTTTAAAACAGTTTCTTTTTCTAAAAAATTGCCACTTGGGTTATCAGGATTAATGATTATTAGATTATCAACATCATTTAAAAATGTATCTAATTCGTCAAAACCATAAGAAAAATCTTTATCTATAAAAAACTTTTTCACTCTATCTTCTTCAAAAACAGCGTAATATTCATTAAAAGTTGGAAAAATAATTCCAACACTGCCTTTTAAAACATAAGGTAAAACTTTTATAATTTCAGAAGCTCCGTTCCCAACTAATACATAATTTTTGTTAATATTAAATATTGAACCGGCAAGGGAGTTGATAACTTTCCTTCCTGAAGGGTACTGGGTCAGTAGCTCATTAAAAGAGTTTTTTATTTCTTCCTGTAGCTGTTTAGTTGGGAAATATGGATTTACAAGATAACAAAAATCTATAATTTTTGGAAATCTCCAGTATCCGCCGTATCTTTCCTGAACTTTTTTTAGTTTTTGTTCTGGAGTTGAGGCAAATATTATTTCTGCATTTTTTTTGTCCTGTACTGTGTCAATCTCGTACCAGTTTTCACCATTTAGCTTTAATGCTTTTATATTAGCTTTTTCTAAAAAAGAGATTACTCTTATAACCTGCTCGTAATATTCATTTTTTCCAAATGATTTTATATAGGCTTCAAGAAAAGGAATATAAAAATTTTTACTGAATTCCTTTGAAAATTTATATATGTTAACTGTTTTGTAATATGAGTTTATTTCATCGTAGTTAAAAAATTCTTTTGGAATAACAGCTGTTATATTGTCATTTTCATCAAGTTTTACAACTGTTCCATCCATCCACGGTTTATATTTATCAACAACTGCTAAATTCTCTCTTTTATCATTTATCAGATGTTCAACAATTTTATTTTCAAAAATAATATCACTTTCAAGTAAAACAGTATCTTCCTTTTCTAAATAATCTTTTGCTAAATAAAGGGAATAAATATTATTTGTTTTGTAGTAAACTGGATTTTCAACAAAGGTAAATTTTTCACTTCCGTATCTGTTATTTAAAAGAGTTATAAGTTTTTCCTTTTCATGTCCAACGACTATAACAAAACTATTTATTCCAGCATTTAATAGGTTCTCAATAGAGTATTCTATAAGGGTTTTTCCGTTAACTTCTATCATACACTTTGGTTTGTCTTTCGTAAGATTCCCCAGCCTTTTCCCTAAACCAGCAGCTAAAATTAAAGCCTGCATTTTTATCCTTTTTGAGTTAGTACTAATAACAAATAACTAATAAAGAATATTAAACCTATTGTCATTCCTATTGGTAAAAATTTTCTGTTTATATAAGAAAAAATTAAAACTAAGAATGAAGCTATTATTGCAAAAACTCCTGATGTAAATGCAAGTCCAGTTATATCCCATTTTGTAAATACTACACCAAAACTAACAGGTATAGTGCTTTGGAAAACCATAGCTCCTGATACATTACCTATAGCCAGTATATCTTTATTTCTCCATACCCAGAGAATACTATTTATCTTTTCTGGCAGTTCTGTTGCTATTGGAGAAATTAACAAAGAAAAAATAAGTGGAGAAATACCTATAAGATGAGATATTACTTCAAGTCCATGAACAAATATGTGAGCTCCAGTAATCATAATTATGAGAGATAACACAACTTGAAATAAAATTATCAGTATAGAAGGATTTTTGTTTTTTGGAAATAAATAAAGATGTTCAACCTCTTCCATTTCATTTCCTTCACTTTTTAGAGTGAGAAAAACATAGATAATGTAAAGAATAAGCAAGAATATAGCTGTAAATACCCTTAAAGTAAAACTTTCATATGGAACTACAAAAAGAGCTATTGAATAAGCAAAAAGAAAAAAAACTATATCTCTTCTTAATGTATCAGTTTCTACATTTAACCCCAAACTTCTTTTTCCTGCAAAGTATGCAATTAGTGAAGTAATACCTATTAAAGGAAATGCAAGTGTAGATAACATAAAAGGTGCTCCAAGAATAGCTCCTATCCCAATTTCATGACCTGAGGTTTCTGCAAAAAATAAAACAGCTATTATTGGAAGAATTGTCTCAGGTAGAGCTGTTCCTACTGCTGCAAGAACACTTCCAGTAAAACCCTGAGAAACATTGAGTTTATATCCTAAAAATTCTATTCCATTTGTAAAAAGCTCTGCTGCAATTAAAATGAAAAAAAGACCTACAACAAATAAAAGAACATCAAATATCAAACCCTACCCCTTTTTCAGTTTCTCTTTTAGAATTTCTCCTAAAGTAGCTATTCCATCTCCTTTTGGTTTCACTTTTTCTATTACTTGCCTTAGTTCTTCTTTCTCTTTCTCTTTTTCCACTGCTTTTATACTAAGTATAACTGTTTTTGTTTTAGGGTCTATTGATATTATTTTTGCTGTAACTTCCTGTTTTAGTGATAATACATCACTTGGTATTTTTATCTTTTGTTTTGAAATCTCATTTAAGGGAATAAAACCTTCTAAATCTTCTAATATATCTACAAAGGCACCTTTATTTATTAGTTTTTTAACTATAACTTTTACATTATCTCCTTTTTTATACTTCTGGGTAAATTCTTTCCATGGGTCTTCTTTTAGCTGTTTTAATCCAACTTTAATTTTATTTCTATCAATACCAAGAATTTTTACCTTTAAATTTTTCTTTCCTTTTAAAATCTGGGACATATTCTTTATTTTTGGATTCCATGTAGCATCTTCAAGGTAAAGAATTCCTTCTACGTCATCAAGGTCTAATATAGCGATTTTATTTTTAATTTCTTTAACTTTTGCATCTACAACTGTACCTTCAGGGTTTTGCTTTAGAAACTCTTCTAATGGATGGGGGTTTGCCTGTTTTATACTTAATTTTAATCTTCTATTTTCTCTATCTAGTTCAATAATTTTAGCGGTTATTTCCTGCCCTACTTTAAATAACTGTTTGTATCTTTCTGGAAACAAGTGGTCTGTTTCTGATTTGTGTATAAAACCTTCTAAATCTCCTGTTTTAACTACAAGTCCGTAATCATTTATATCTTTTATAACAGCAGAAACTATATCTCCAACATTATGAGGAAAATTTTCCCAGGGGTTTGGTTCTAAGTCTCTTTTACTAAAGATAATTTTATTATTTTCTTTATCTATTTCTTTAACTACTACCTCTATTTCCTCTCCTTCTTCAAAAGAAGACGGAGATACATCTTTTTTCCATGAAATCAAAGAAGCTGGTAAAAAGCCAGTTATTAAATTATCCACAGAAAGAACAATGCCTTTATCTGTAATTTTCTTAACTTTTGCTCTTACTACTCTTCCTTCTTCAAGCAGTGAAAGAATTTTTTCTTTCTCTTTTTCCAATTCTTCTTGAAGAACTTTTTTTCTTGAAACTACGATATTTGGAGTTTTTCTGCTTTCATCTATGCTTAGTATATAAACTTCTGTTTTGTAACCTTCTGGCAACGTTTCTCTTTTG
>JALSSG010000058.1 GCA_026984355.1 Hydrogenothermaceae bacterium | reverse complement strand
TATTTTTCAGTATATTAACTATACCTTTGTAGAAAATAAGGCTATTTGGCAAATGAATATGCTTGATTTTTAAGGCTCTGAAGGGGTACTGTTGCACTTTACCCGTCTCTTTAGGGTATTGCGACTTTTCTCCAATGTGTTCTATCCACTTCAAACCACATCTCAAGTTGCACTTTACCCGTCTCTTTAGGGTATTGCGACATTATCTGTTGGCGGTTTTTCTATCACATGTTTGTAAGAGTTGCACTTTACCCGTCTCTTTAGGGTATTGCGACATGAACTCTCTTTCCACTTCATCGAAATCCGGGTTCGTTGCACTTTACCCGTCTCTTTAGGGTATTGCGACCTGTAGTCAACGTTGCTTGCAATAACTTTATGGAGTTGCACTTTACCCGTCTCTTTAGGGTATTGCGACTTTGACGTTAAATGTTCCTTTAATTGAATAATTGGATGATTGTTGCACTTTACCCGTCTCTTTAGGGTATTGCGACACCTAATAAAGTAACTTCACCTTTGCCAATTTTTATAGTTGCACTTTACCCGTCTCTTTAGGGTATTGCGACAATTTATAAAAACTTTAAAAGAATTCGATTTTACAAAGTTGCACTTTACCCGTTTCTTAAGGGTATTGCGCGGGTCTTGAAATCTCGTACACATCATTAATCTTGATAATTGTTATACTTTACCCGTTCTTTGAGGGTATTAGGATTGAACTTATAAAGTATGATAGTTTTAAAGTAGGTAATTTTTATTGTGGTTTGCTTGCTTTATAAGGATATTAATTTTTAGATACTATTTGTATTACATTTGGTGATTATTTGTTTTTCAAGCTGAAAACAAAATTTACCGCCTCATCTTTGGTTTTTATTCTTCCTGCTATCTGCTCTTTTATAAGCATATCTTTTATTTTTCCTACTTCTTTTGATGGTTTGATATTAAGTAATTTCATTATCTCTTCACCATTTAAGAGAGGTTCTTCTATAATTTCCTTAGAGTATATATTTATATAGTAATCTTGAAGATACTTAATAAACTCTTCGATTTCATCTAAGAACTTTCTATCTTCACTTGTAGCTAAACTATCTGCTAATGTAAGCAAAACAAGATGAGAAAAAATATCTTTATTTTCGTACCAGAAAAAGTTTAAATCTTCTTTGGATAACTCTCCAAGTTTCTCTAAGAAAAATAACTTTGATATAGCAAGATGATTTTTTATCAATTTCTTACAAAAGTTTGATGCTTTATTCCCAAGGTGTAACTTTTGGGCTATGTTTTCAAATAGTTTATATCCTTCTTCATCATGCCCTTTAAAAATACCATCTTTCTTTTCTACAAATGCTTTTCCTATATCATGAAAAAATCCAGAAATCTTAAGCATTGTAATATCGTTAAATTCGGCTAAAAATCTTATTTTTCCAAGGTTAGTTATAAATTTTTTATCTATAAAAAACTCATCTTTTTCTTTCAAAAATTGTTCTAAGTATTCAACGGTTTTTATTGAATGTTTTACAAGGTTGTATTTGTGATATTTTTCCTGTTTTTTAATTTTTTCCATTTGTGAAATTTCTGGTAATATTTCCTGTAGTAGTTTTTCTTTTATTAGACGTTCTAAAGTTTTATAAGTTTTTTCATTATCAAAAATTTTTAAAATTTCATCTCTTATTCTCTCTATGGCAGAAGATTTTATAAGATGTTTGTTTTTTGATACCCAATCTTCAAACTGTTTATCTATACTAAAATCAAGTTCCTGAGCTATTCTATACCCTCTTATTATTCTTACAGGGTCTTTTTCTATATTTTGTATGGATACTGGTTTTATAAGTCCGTTATTTAAATCTTCAAGACCACCAGATGGGTCAAATAATATAGTCTGAGATGCGCTTAGCCCTAGTACATCATCAAAGTTAACAGCCATCGCATTAATAGTAAAATCTCTTGAAAGTAAATCCTGTTCTATCTTTTCTATTATCTTTTTTTCTTTTTCATAAAAATCTAAATTAGAGGATAAAATTTCTGAAATATCAAGATATGAAAAATCAAATCTATACCTTAAATTATCTTCTTGGAAAACTATAGTTGCTACTTTTTTTTCTTTCTCAAATATGAAGTATTCGCCTTTTTTTAAAATCTTTTTTATATTTTTTACTACTTCAAGGGGGTCAGAGGTTATTATAAAATCTATATCTATTTTGTTTCCTATTGGTCTATTTAGGAGCCTATCTCTTATCCAACCACCAACTATAAATACTACTGTTTGCTTTGGGAAAGCTTTTGCAATGATATCAAAATATGAGTTATAAAACAAAAGACCGTGAACAAATTTTCCTTCTATATCTAATTCTTCTCTTTCATCTTTTTTTTGTTGTTGTCTTTGTAATATTAGATTTAATAGTTTCTCTATACTAAACATATTTTATTCCTCTCTTGATTTCTTTAAATCCAATATGCTCTAATATGTCCTTTTATCCAGTCCCATAAAACTTTTTTTGCTGTCCTATCTAAGTCTATTTCTCCGCCTTTTATTTTATAATTTAGTTTATTACCTATTTTTTCTAATGTTTTTAAAGGGTCTTGTTCAGGTTCTATGTTATAGGTTTCTTTTATTGCTTCTTTTTTTGTAGATATTATTTTTTCTATTAGCTTTAAAGCTGTTTCTATTGGGTATTCTAATTTGTCTGGTATATATGAACCTTTTAAAGCAAGGTCTTCTTGAAGTTCGAGGGTTATTATTCCCGGTGTGTCTATAAGGTAAATGTTTTTATCTAATTTTACTAATTTCTCTCCTCTGGTCATTCCTGGTTTTGGTGAGGTAGAAGCAACTTTTTTCTTCTTTAAGGTATTTATTAAAGATGATTTTCCTACATTTGGATATCCTAATACGCCGACTTTTATTATCTTTTTTTCTTTTGCTATATTTTTTATTAACTGTAATAGTTCTTTTACTCCTTTTCCTTTATGAGCAGAAAAAGGAATTACTGGATATTCTTTTTTTATTTCTTCTATAACTTTTTCTAAAAATTCAGGAGGCACTAAGTCTGATTTGTTAAGTATTATAATTAGTCTTTTGTTTTTTTCTTTAGCAAGTTGTTCTACTACTTTGTTTCTTGTGTCAAGGGGCATACGAGCGTCTACTACTTCAAGTATTACATCTGCCTGACTGAGTATTTTTTTTGCTATACTTTTTTCTCTAAGCCATTCTCTTGGTTTTTGTGTCATAATCCGAAAATCTAAAGACAAAATTTTTTTATAATTATAACAGTTATATCCTAAGGGAGATGAGTTTGGTTTTAGTTTTTATATTGGTTTTCTTATTTTTTTCATTTTCAAAGGCAGAAGATATATATATACAAGCCTATTCTTTAGAGGTTGATAAAAATTTAATTTATATTCGTGGAGATGTTAGATTTGCTTTTGGTGATACGGTAGTACAGACAAATAGACTTATTTTTGACCAAAAAAAGAAAATTTTACAGTTGAAAGATTATTTTATTTTAATTTCAAAAGATATTCAGTTAAAGGGTTCTGAAGGGTACTGGGATTTAAACACAAACGATGGTGTTTTATCTTTAGTAGAGGGAATATTAGATAATCGTTATTATATAAAAGCTGTTAAGTTAGAAAAGAAAGAAAACACTTTTTATATCTATGCTGGTGAATTTTCTATGTGTCCTTTTAGTCAGTATGACTGGTATGTTAAATCATCAAAGATAAGGGTAAGAAAAAATGATTACATGTATTCTTATAATTTAAGGCTTGCTTTTTTTAATGTTCCTGTTGTTTATTTACCATTTTTTGCATATCCAACTTATAATAGAAAAACAGGTTTATTAATTCCTACCATAGGGCAGGACTCTTACAATACATTCATGCTAAAAATCCCATTTTTTTACGTAATTAACAAAAATAGTGATATAACATTTACCTATGATTTTAGGAATAATCAAGGACAGGGATTAGACATAGAGTATAGAAATAGATTTTCCAAAGATAGTTTATTTACTGGAAAGGTGTTTTACTTTAGAGAAAAAGGAGAAGGTAGCTGGTGGAAAGGTAGAGAAGTTTCACCTTTAAAAAATAGGTGGAGAATAAAAGCCAATACTTCTTTTAGATGGAAAGGCTGGAATGTATATCTTAATTTTGATTTACCAAGTGACCATTTTTTCTTTGAAGATTTTTACAGCAACAGTAGTTTAAGATATTTAGCC
>JALSSG010000057.1 GCA_026984355.1 Hydrogenothermaceae bacterium | reverse complement strand
AATTTTTAAAGACAAAAAAGAAAAAATATCAAAAAGACAAATCCAGAAAAGACAGTATTGCAGCAGCCTTTATACTTGAAAGTTATATAAACAGTGTAAATAAATGAAGAAGATTTTAATTTTATTACTCTTTGCTAGTTTTTTAATAGCTATTTATTCTATAAGAAACTTGTCTAGCACTTACTTAGAAAAACCGGTAAGTATAGAAATTAAAAAAGGCGAAACATTAAAAGAGATTTCAAAAAAATTACAACAAAAGCATATAGTAAAAAACTGGAAAGTATTTTATATATATTCTCTTATTAAAGGTAGTAATCTAAAGTACGGATTCTACGAGTTTAAAGGTAATGTATCGATAAAAAAAGTATGGGAAACTTTATATGAAGGGAAAGAAAAACTTATAACTATAACTATAATTCCTGGTAGTGACCTTTTAGATATAGCAGATATATTAAATAAAGCAGGTCTGGTAGATAAAAAAGAGTTTTTAGATTTTGTATTTGATAAAACTAATGTAGAAAAATTTGGTTTGAAAGGAACATCTTTTGAAGGTTATTTTCCTCCAGAAACATATTATTTTAGAAAAAATGAGACGTTACAAAATATAATAATGGTTTTTTTAAATCAGTTTAAAAAAAAGTATAAAAATTACGAAACTCTTGCTAAAAAGAAAGGATTAGACTTTTACAAAGTTATGATAATCGCATCACTGATAGAAAAAGAAACATTTATAGAAGAAGAAAAACCTATTATTGCTGGAGTTATATATAACAGACTAAAAAGAAGGATGCACCTTCAGATAGACCCTACAGTAATATATGCTTTAAAATTGGAAGGTAAATGGAACGGAAATCTTACCAGAGAAAATATGAAAATAAATTCAAAGTATAATACATATATAAACTACGGCTTACCACCAACACCTATATGTAATTTTTCAATATCTTCCCTAAAATCCGCTATAGATTTTAAAGATACACAGTATCTTTATTATGTTTTTGATGGTAAAAGGCATATCTTTTCAAAGACTTATACTGAACATATTAACAACATAAAAAAGATTTTAAATCTTATGAAAACTCAGAAAAATAAATGATAAAATTATTCCATGAAAAAGCTTTATAGATATATCATAAAAAGATTTTTAAGAAACTTTTTTGTCATCATAGGTATATTTTCATTGGTTGTTATATCATCTCAGCTTTTAAATCTTCCTTCTTCTGTATATCGGACAAATATGTTCTACTTTATGCAGGTTTTACTATTTTTAAATCTTTCTTTTTTTAAAATACAGCTTATTTCTTCCTATTTTATCGCTTCTATACTCACTGGGTACTCATTTAGAGAAACAAGAGAAATATATGCTATATATTCAACAGGTATTAGAAAAAGAAATCTTTTCGTTCCTGTTGCTTTAATAACTGTATTTATAACTATTTTTGCTTATATATCAAGTTTTTTTCTTGTACCGTGGGCTAATAGAGAAAGAAGTAAGATTTATACTGTAAGCGTAAGAGAACATCTAATAGAGGAAATACAGGAAAAAAATTTTTTTAGCTTAGATAAAAACATGGTTATCTATGTAGATAATAAAGATGAAAATAAATTTGACAGGATATTTATATACAATAAGGAAAAAGGACAGATAGTTTCTGCAAAAGAGGGAATCATAAAAGGTAATGGTATTATTCTTAAAAATGGCTTTATTCAAATACCTCAAGAAAATAATTTTAATGCATTAAAATTTGGAGAATACCAGCTATTTTTTGATATCAAATATGTAAAAAAATATTCTATAAATTATTATTCTAACAAAGATTTAATAAGAATTTTTAAAGAAGGCTCAAAAAATGCCTTTAGAGCGTTGTCTATTTTGGTAGACCGTTTTAACTATGGGCTTGCATTTTTATTTTTAGGTTTTTTAGGCTTTGCAATGGGCGTATCTTTCTATAAAGAAAGAGATATGCTAATAGCTATAGGAGTTGTTATACTTATAATTTATACTGCTATTGGTTTTTATTTTGCAAAACTTATAGAAAAAGCGTCTATAAATCCGGCTTTTTACCCAGCTTTTACTATTGTTTTCTTAGGATTATTAACATGGTATTTTTATAGAAAACCTTAAAAGAGGAATAACAATGCTTTTATCAGAGCTATCTTTTGTAGAAGTAGAATACTATCTACAGGAAAAAGATATAATTCTCATACCTGTAGGTTCTGTAGAACAGCACAGTCCTTATGGACTAATTGGAACAGATTTTATTATAGCTGAAGCTATAGCCAAAGAAGTAGGAAAAAGATTAGATTTACTGGTTGCACCAGTATTACCTTATGGTATGTCCCAGCATCATATGGGATTTGCAGGAAGTATAACCTTAAGTCCAAAGACCTATATAAATGTTATAAAAGAAATATGTGTTTCTCTATTAACCCACGGTTTTAAAAGAATAGTGTTTATAAACGGTCATGGAGGAAATATAAATCCTATTAAAACTGCATTTGACCAGTTAAAATATGAAAATCACAAAGGTTTATTTGAAATAATATCATGGTATCTTCTTCCAGAAGTTCAGGAATTGGAAAATGCTTTATATGGCGAGCTAAATGGTTATCATGCTACAGCCTCAGAAGTGTCAATAACAAAATTTCTAAAGCCAAAAGCTTTTAAAACAAAACCTGATGTAAAAAAGAATGTAGAAAAAGTGAAAGCATATTGGCCTTTAACAAAGGATGAATTTAAGGCATTTTATCCTGATGGTCGTATGGAATCAGCACCATGGTTGTCTAATGAAAAAGATGGAAAACTTATATTTGAAGAAGCCGTTAGAGCTACTATGACTAAAGTAAAAGAAATTATGAAGATAAATCTGGTTGAATAAAAATTAGATTATAAATTTTTATTCAAAAAAAATAAAAAAGGAGAGAAAAATATGACTGATAGAATACAGGCTCTAAAAAAAGCTTTAGAAAAAGACCCTACCAATAAACTTGGGCTATTTGGACTTGCAAATGAATATTTTAAAGAAGGAATGTATAAAGAGTGCATAGAAACTTTAGAAAAGTACCTATCATTACATGAAGATGAAGGTTCTGCATATAGAGTTTTAGCTCAGTCTTATGCAAATATTGGTGATATAGAAAAAGCAATCGAGACTTATGAAAAAGGTATACAGCAAGCTTTAAAATATAATCATCCAACAATGGCTCAGGAATTTCAGCAGGAGATAGAACAGTTAAAGATGATGTTATGAAAATACTTGTTATAAGGTTTTCATCTCTTGGTGATGTTATACTTGCTTCTGTTGTTTTAGAACCTCTTTATAAAGCAGGTTTTAAAGTAGACTTTTTAACATTTAAGCCTTTTGACCAGCTTTATAAATATGACCATAGATTAAATAAAGTTATAGCACTACAAAAAAATCAGCTAAAGAGCATAAAGCAGATATATAGATTTGCAAGAAACTTAAAAAAAGAAAATTATGATTATATCTTAGATATTCATGCCAACTTACGTTCTTTTTTAATCTCGAAATTCTCTGGTATAAAAACGATAAGATATAAAAAGGAAGGATTAAAAAGAAGACTGGGCATTCTAAATCCAGATTTTAATGTAATTAAAGCCTATTTAGAACCTTTAAAGAAGTTAGGAATAAAAGATGTACAAAACTATAGACCTCGTCTTATCTTAAAAGAAGAAGAAATTAAAGCTGTAAAACCTCTCGTACCAGAAAAATTTATAGTTATTGGAACAGGAGCAAGATATATAAATAAAATATACCCTTACTATAGTAAAGTAGCTCATATCCTTTTAGAAAAAGGTTTTAATGTAGTACTTGTTGGCTCTAAAGAAGATAAAAAGTTAGACAGTAGTGAATATCCAAGTAATATTGTAGATTTAAGAGGAAAACTTTCCTTAAGAGAAAGTTTAGCAGTTATATCACTTGCAGAACTTACCATAAGTAATGATTCTGCTATAGCTCACATGTCGAGAGCTGTAAGAGTACCTGTACTAATTATCTATGGAGCAACTCATCCATATTTTGGGTTTGCACCTTTAAAAGATGAAGGAAGTTTCATATTTAAAGGACTTGAATGTCAACCATGTGATTTACATGGAAAAGGTGAATGTAAAAGAGGGGATAGGGCATGTCTTACATTTATATCGCCAGAAGAGATTGTAAATGAGGCACTCAAGCTTCTTTCTAATAAAAAACAGTTTAATGCTACTTAGTTTGT
>JALSSG010000056.1 GCA_026984355.1 Hydrogenothermaceae bacterium | reverse complement strand
TCTTCATTTTCTGCTTTGGCTTTTAGCTTTATATACATATCTTTCTTTTCTTTTAAGGTTAATATCTGCTTTTTTAATGTATCTTCATCTAAATTTTGTACATCTTTTTTTAGATTTGTGATTTCTTCTGATAATTTTTTTAGTTTTTGATTTAGTTCTTCAGGATTTTCTTTTTGTAATAATCTCTGGGCTTGTTGATAAAGCTGGAAGTTTTCTTTATGTTCTTCTAAGAATGATTGAATTGATTTTATTTTTTCTTCTATTTCATTTTTTTCTTTAAGTTTTCTTTGCAGTAATATAAGTTTTGTTTTTATGTTTTCTTTTTCTTTTTTTGCCTCCTGATGTTGTTCAAATGCTTTTTTAAATTGATTTAATAGCTCTTTTATACTTTTTTCTGTTTTTAGTTTTTCTTCTGCTGATTTTAGCTTTTTTTGTATGTTTTTGTATTTTTCTCTTAGTTTTTCAATTTCTGCATTTATTTCTTTTAAAATTTCTTCTTTTGAATGCTGGTCAAGAGGTCTTTCGCATGTTGGACATTTTCCCTCAAGGTTTTGTATGTTTTTTATTTTCTCTTTTAATTCTAATCCTTTTTGTTTTACATAGCTTTCATTGGCTGAAAGTTCCCTAACTTCTTTTTCAAGTCTGTTTATATCTTCTTCGTTGTTTTTTATAAACTGGTCTATCAAAACAGGATTTAGCTCAAGGGTTTTGTATATTTTTTTATATTTTTGTAGTTCTTTTGCTATCTGTAAGGCTTCTTTTTTTGTATTTTTTAGTTTTTCGTTTAATCTTTCCTGTTCTTTTTCCAGTACAGCTTTTTCTCCTTCCTGTTTTTTTAGTAAAAGGAGGTTTTCCTGAAGGGTTTTTAACTCTTTTTCTTTTGATATGTATTCTTCATAGATAGATTTGAGTTGTTTTAATATTTTTTCGTTTTCTTTTATACTTTTTTCTTTTTCCTGTAAATCTGATAGTTTTTCTATAAGTATAGAAAGTTGTTGTATCTTTTGTAGTTTTTGTTCTTTTTCTTCTAGCTGATTTACAAATGGTATTAACTGCTTAATCTGATTTTTTATATTTTCTATATGTTTTATCTCTTCGTTTAATTTATCAAGTGTTTCTTCCTGTTGTTTTAATTTCTGCTCTAGCAACTTTAGCTGGGTTAATCTTTGTTCATTTTCCTGGAGCGTTAGATTTTTCTCTTCAATTTTTGTTTCTATATCTTTTAACTGTTTATTTAGGGTCTGTATGATTATCTTTAGTTTTTCTATCTGTTTTTCTAAAAGAGTTGCTTTTTCCTTTAGCTCTTTTAGTTCTAATTCAAAATCTTTTGTACTTTGTATAGAAGCTGAAAGGGTTTCTTTTTCTATCTCTAACTCTTTTCTTTTTTTTCCGTAGGCATCAGATAAGGTTTGATAGATTGTGAGGTCTAATAGGTCTTCAAAAACTTTTGCTCTTTCTTTAGGAGAAAGATTTATAAGACCTTCAATTTCTCCTTGTTTTACAAGTGAGGATTTTGAGAAAACTCTATAGGTTAACTTAGTGATTTTTACTAATTCTTTATCTACGTTTTTTTGTACATCTAATATAAATCTACCATCTTTTTCTACTAAAATCTGTGCTGAAGATGTAGCTCTTTTACCTGTAAGTTCTATAGTTCTTTCTATTTTGTATCTTTTAGAACCTATTTTAAAATAAAGTTCTACTGATGTCTGTCTTGTTCCCCACCTTACGTAGTCCTGTAGTTTTTTTCTGTCTTTTCTTGTTCCATAAAGTGCAAAAGCTATTGCTTCTACTATTGAGCTTTTACCTGCACCGTTATCACCTATAAAAGCTGTTATTCCATATGGTGAAAATTCTATTTCTGAATCTTTATGAATAAGAAAGTTTTTTAATTTTAGTTTCTCAAGTATCATTTCTGGACTTCTTTTCCAAGCCTTTTCTCAACAGATTCTATCTTCTGTTTTAGTCTATTATTTTTTCCCTTTCTTATATCTAATTTTATTGTTGAATAAACTCTATTACAGTCAGGTTCTAACTGTTTATATGCTTTTGATATTATTTCCATAGCTTGCTCTATAGTTTCTGTTTCAAATACAGTGCCCATGGGAGTTAGTTTGTAAGGAACACCACTTTCATCTACCATTTTTATTATTCTACTTACATACTGACTTACACTTTCTCCTTTATCTGTTGGAAACATTGCAAAATCTACTAAAACTGACATATCTTCCTCCTTGAATATAAAAATAACTAAGTATATTACAGCAGAATTTGGAAAAGTTTCAATATGATTTCAAGTAGAATTTGTCTATTTCTGAAAGGATATCCTCTAAACTATCAAACTGTCTTACTCCATCTATTTTGTGGGTTTTATATCCAAGAACAGTTTTTTCTAGAATTAAGCTGTATGCTATTTCTGAAAGTGTTCCGTAGTTTCCACTTATTGCAATAACTAACTGTCCTGTGGCAACAACTATAGGATTTCTATTCCAGCTTAGTCCTGTATTTATTTTTATATCAACATAGGAATTAGCTTCTTTTCCGTCATAAGATGGCATTATTCCTATTGTTAATCCATTTTCTTCTTTTGCTCCTTTACAAACTGCTTCCATTATTCCCGTTCTTCCACCACAAACAATAACTATATTCCTTTTTGCTAATTCTTTTCCTAATCTATATGCAAATATATACTCATCAGAGTTTTCTTTAGCCTTTGAGCTTCCTATAACTGAAACTATTTTCATTTTACTTCTCCTGTGGATTGTATGTGTAAGATAAAGTAAGTGCCCATACTATGTGAAGTAAGAAAAATGAAATATGGTCTTTAACTGGCATTGTTAATAAGGAATACATCCATTTAGAACCTGTAATTCCAAACACAAATGCAACAATCATAACAGCTATATGCCATATTACTGCAAAAGTTAACCCTTTAAGAAACAGATTATCTGGTAGTTTTTTATAGAAATATGGATTTACAAAAAATAAAGATAGAAATATAGAATTTGCTTCATGTCCTAAAAATAAGGCTACATCTTCAATTCCCCTAAACAGTTGAGCGTCTAAGAGCCACTGTTTATACAGTTTATACGTTCCAAAAAGTCCAAACCATCCATCAAGAGCAACGTCTACAAGATACATTGTATATCCAGCTAAAATACTGGATAAAATCCATGATGTTATGTTTACTCCTTTTAATAAGTGAATGTTAAACAACTTTATCAAGTTCCAAATTCCCAGCTTGATAAGTACTCTATTTGCTGTTTTGTTAGAGTATCTATTTCAATGTTCATAGCTTTAAGCTTTAACTTTGCTACTTCTAAATCAAGTTTATCAGGGACTTTGTAAACTTTATTTTCCAGTTCTTTATAGTGCTTATATATAAATTCTGCAGATAAAGCCTGATTAGCAAAAGACATATCCATAACAGCTGCAGGATGACCTTCTGCTGCTGCAAGGTTTACCAGCCTACCGTCAGCCAGGAGATATATGTTCCTTCCATCTTTTAGTTTATACTCTTTTACATTTTCTCTTATCTGTTTTATGGATACAGCCATTTCTTGTAGTGCTTTTATATTAATCTCTACATCAAAATGTCCAGAGTTGGCTACTATTGCTCCATCTTTCATAACTTCAAAATGTTCTTTATCTATTACATTTATGTTTCCTGTGACAGTAACAAAAAAATCTCCTTCTTTTGCTGCATCTTTCATAGGCATTACTCTAAATCCGTCCATTCTGGCTTCAAGAGCTTTTAAAGGGTCTACTTCTGTAATAATAACATCTGCTCCCATGCCTTTTGCTCTCATAGCAACTCCTTTACCACACCATCCATATCCTGCTACAACAAATGTAGAGCCTGCTATAAGTCTGTTAGTTGCTCTGAGAATACCGTCAATTGTAGATTGTCCTGTACCGTATCTATTATCAAAAAGATGTTTAGTGTAAGCATCATTAACAGCTATAACTGGAAATTTAAGCTGTCCTTTTTCAGCCATAGCTTTTAATCTTATAACTCCTGTTGTTGTTTCTTCTGTTCCACCATATACGTACTTTATATAATCTTGCATTTCTTTATGTAGAGTTGATATAAGGTCAGCTCCGTCGTCCATTGTTATGTTTGGTTTTCTTTTTAGTACTTCTTTTATGTGCATATAGTATGTTTCTCTGTCTTCTCCATGTATTGCAAAAACAGGAATATCAAAATCTTTAACTAATGACGCTGCTACATCATCCTGTGTGGACAAGGGATTTGAGGCGGT
>JALSSG010000055.1 GCA_026984355.1 Hydrogenothermaceae bacterium | reverse complement strand
TCTTCTATTTCATCAATCGGTAAATTAAATAACTGTCTTTTTAAATGGGAAATCTCAAAACTAAGTGGCCTATATAAAAACTGTGGTTTGATAGAAAATTTATTCTTCTTAAAATGTTCCCATGCTTGCTGTACATTTACAGGAGTCAAAGATAGTATAAAATCAAAACTGTCAGCTATTTGACTGAGTTTCTTATCAATATTCCATACTCTTTTGTTAAAAATCCTTTTTCCTATAGAAAAATAGTGAATAGGTTTTAAAGCTGTATATTTTCTTAGGTAAGTATAAATAGCTTTTTTTAATGCTACGCTAAAACCATGGTGAAATTTTCTAAAAATATAAGGATAAAATCTATTTCTGTCATAATAAGGAGGATTTATAGATAAATTCAAATAATGAATGTTTCTCCTCTTTAAGAAAAAGCTTTTTCTTTGCTTATAAACTTTTACATTTAAATTATGTTTACAAAGCTTGGTATCTGAAAGAGAAACAAGCAAAACATCTACAACATCAGTGATATCGCCATAATGTTTTAAATATATACCTATATCTGCTTTCTGTCTTATGTTTTGAGATATTTCTACAAGAAAAACAGATTTATGTTTTTTCAAAATTAGTTCTATTATTTCTTTAAAAAAATCTTCCTCTTCTTTCTCAAATCTATAAAACACTACATATGAAGGAAAACCCCATAAAAGCTTTTCAATATGATTATCAGGTGGATTTATTAAAAAGATTATAAAAGGACTTAAACCTTCAATATGAACCTTTACCTTTTCAAAGTTCTTTATAAGTCTACCTTTTTGTTTTAATACCTTTAAATAAATGCCATAGCTATTCATAATTTCTCTAATGCTTCAATTACAGGCACAATAGTTTCAGCTAACATATGCTTAAGTCTTAGTATTTTTTCTGGATATATCTCACCTGTATTTTCATCCATAAATATCTTTTTTATTTCAATAGAAAGTACACAAATATTCTCAGGATAGTTTGTATGAAGCCATTTTGGGAAATAACCACCTTTAAATTTGACATTTTCTCTAACGTCAAAAGGTCTCCCAAAAAAATCTTTTCCTTTTATAGAGCTTATAAAAGCATCTATAACTGTTCTAAAAATTTCAGGTTTTAGCATTGTCCCAGTTCCAACATTTATATCTGGATTATACTCTTGTGGTTCTTCTATACCTGTTCTCCTGTAATTATAAGAATGAATATCATAAACAACAATTTTTTCAAACTTTTCTAAAAGCCTATCTATAAATTCTCTCAACTGAAAATAAAATTTATCATAATAATCTAAAGACCTATTTATAATACTTTCTGGTGGAAAACTTTTCCACAGGTTTAACCCCCAAGCTTCTTTAGGAGTTTTATATACAGCAAGGGATTTTGGTCTGTTAAAATCTACCTCAAACCTTGAAAGATAATTAACAAGCCTACAATCAAAAATAGTGGTAAATTCTGCGGTATAAGGGTCTTCCTCTTTTAATCTATCATGCTCAGATATAGCCATAAAATTTAATATATCTTTGTGAACAAAATGCCCATTATGAATAGCAGTAGCAAATATAGGAATATCTCCTTCCTCAAAAATCCACATTTATCTATCCAAAACATGCTTTTCAGTAATAACACACAAAAATTCACCTTCAAAAATAGGCTTATCCTGTCTATAACCTATAACTTTTACAATTCTTTTCCTATCTTCCTTTTTTAATACTCTAGCTTCAAAATAAAGAACATCTCCCACTTTAGATGGTTTTAAAAACTTCACATGAGATGAAGCAAGAACAACATTTGGGTGATTAACACAAATCATTGCACAGTAATCAGCCGCACCAAATATAAAACCACCATGAATTAATCCCTTATCATCTACTTTCATATCATCGGTAGTATTTAATCTAACTTTAGCGTATCTATCACTTTTTATTTCTACAGGCTCCCCACATAAATTAGTATCAATTAGTCTATGGGTTTTTATATCCAAAGTTATCCCCCTATACTTGTCATAACTCTCCTACATTCAGAAAAAGCATAGTTAGATTTTTGAATTTGAGCGTTTGAACGTTCTTTTTCCATAAGAACATACTTTATAAATTCATCTAATTCTTTTTCTGTTCCATATCTAAGAACATCCTTAACAGGAATATGTTCATCAGTTCTTAAACAAAGTTTAATATTTCCCTCTGCTGTCAATCTAAGTTTTGAACACCCATCACAGAAAGGATTAGAGATTGGAGTTATAAAGCCTATTTTTACATTCAAATCTGGTATCTCATAAACTCTTGCTGCTCCACTTCCTATAGAATTAGAAGGAATTAGCTTTCCGTATTTTTTCTCTATGTTCTGCTTTATAAGGTCTAAAGGTTTTACCATATCTAAATCCCAGTGTATCTGTCCCTGTCCCAAAGGCATCATTTCAATAAATCTAACCTCTACACCATATTCTCTAGCAAATTCCACAAAATCCAATGCCTCGTCTTCATTTAAACCCTTAATAACAACAGCATTAACTTTTATAGGATTTAGACCTACGTCTTTTGCAACTCTAATACCTTCAAGTACATCTTCTAAATGACCTTTAGTTATTTCATAAAATAACTGTGGTTTTAGACTATCTATACTTATATTTACTCTATTTAGACCATTCTTCTTTAACTTGTATGCATGCTTTGAAAGTGTTATACCATTAGTTGTTAAAGCTATATCTTTTATTTGAGGAATTTCGCTTATCATTCTAACAAGGTCTTCTACCCCTTTTCTGAGTAAAGGTTCACCACCAGTTATTCTCACACTTTTTAGTCCATATTTTGTTAGAGCTTTTACAAACTTAGCTATTTCTTCAAAGGATAAAAGCTCCTCTTTATCAAAAAAAGTCATATCATCTGGTCTACAATAAAAACATTTTAGATTGCATTTATCTGTTATAGATACTCTTAAATATGTTATTTCCATATTGTTGCCTCCTTTTACACATACATATATTCAGAATATATTAACTTTTTCATTTTGACAAGTTTGACATAACGATATAATGCAACAATTTTGTGCAAATTAATATTGACAAAGATAGATTAAAAACCCATACTATTGACTGATGTAAGAAGAGATTTAAAGAGACTAGAGATTCCACTCTCTCAGTTCCTTTAAACCTCTTCTTAGAGGAAAGAAAAATTTAACAAGTTAGGAGGTTGTAAGTCGTGCGTGTCACAGGTACAGTAAAATGGTTCGACTCAAAAAAAGGTTTTGGTTTCATCACAAAAGATGATGACCAAACTGACGTTTTCGTTCACTTCTCAGCAATCGAAGGCAAAGGGTTCAAAAACCTGGAAGAAGGTGAGAGAGTGGAATTTGAAATCGTACAGGAAGAGAAAGGACCAAGAGCACAAAACGTAAAGAAAATATAATTTTCTTAGGACCCGGTTTCTTCTACCGGGTCTTTTAATTAAAACTTCAAAAAATTAATCTCAAATTTTAATGCTTAAAATGTCTTGTTCCAGTAAACACCATAGCTATGTTATGCTCATCTGCAGCCTGTATAACTTCCTCATCTCTAATTGAGCCACCAGGTTGAATAACAGCAGATATTCCAAATTTAGCAGCAAAATCTATACTATCTCTAAATGGAAAAAATGCTTCAGAAGCTAAAACAGATTCACTTAAATCAAATCCAAACTCCTTAGCCTTTTTAACAGCAGTTTCTAAGCTATCTACTCTTGAAGTTTGACCTGGACCTATACCTAACGTCTTTTTATCCTTAGCTATAACAACAGAGTTAGATTTAACATGCTTTACTACCTTAAAGGCAAAAATCAAGTCAGCCATTTCCTTTTCTGTAGGCTTTCTTTTAGATACTACCTGTAAATTTTCATATAAAATCAAATCTCTATCCTGGAGTAATACACCACCTGTTAATCTTCTATAATCAAGTCCCTTAGGAGCTTTATTGAAATCTTTTATTTTTACAATCCTTAAATTTTTCTTTTTATTCTTTAAAAATTTAAGAGCCTCATCTTCAAATTCTGGTGCAACCACCACCTCAAGAAAAACTTTAGATAATTCCTGTGCTGTATCTAAATCAAGCTTTCTATTAAATGCAACTATTCCGCCATATGCAGATTTAGGGTCTCTATTAAAAGCTTCAACATAAGCCTCTTTTAAAGAATTACCCGTGGCAACTCCACATGGATTATTATGCTTTACAACAACTGCAGTAATCTCATCAAATTCCTTTACAAGATTAACAGCAGCTTCTACATCAAGATAATTATTGAAAGACATCTGCTTACCATGTAAG
>JALSSG010000054.1 GCA_026984355.1 Hydrogenothermaceae bacterium | reverse complement strand
AAAAACGTAGAAATTTTATCTATCATTTTTCTCCTTTTATTTTAAACCTTATTTTCCCTTCAGCATTAACTACGCTTTCTTCTATGCTTACTTTATAGTATCTGGATAAATAGTTTTTAAATTTCTCAACATCTTTTAATGTTTTTGCCACTCCTTGAATAGAAAAACTATCTTCTTCTACATTAATTCTATAGATTTCTTCTATACCTGATTTTAGTTTTGCCTGTGCTATATTATCTAAAATAGTAAGTAAACTCTCTTTTGAAGATTTTGAGCTTTTTGCATTTGCTATTAAACCTTTTGCCTGCATAAGTGGGTCAAATACAGGACCAGAAGGACTAAAATATTTAAGATATATTTCTTTTTGTTTGTTTTTGACTTTTTTTATTTGATTTTCAAGTAAAGTATTTGAGATTAGTAAAGATACATCTATAAATAAAAAAGCAAGAATAACAGCAAATATAAATTTAAAAAAAATAGATACTAAATTTAGCTGGTCTTTATGAAGGAAATCAACACCAATAGAATAAATCCCTCTTAAAACATTACCATAAGCTACATTTAGTTTAGTATCTACCTCAAATGTAAGTATATTTTTATGATTTTTAAATTCCTGTGGTATATCTCCAGATAAAAAAGTATCTTCCTTTACATAATCGTGATAATTTTTTGATATTATACGTACATCTTCAGGAAAATTATCAGTAATTTTTAGATAAACTGTCTGGTCTTTATAAAAGTGAATAACTTCACCATCTTTTAAGCCTATATGGTTTAAAAGCCTTATAATAGAAAAAACCTCACTATCTATTATATTTACTTGTTTATATTTTTCTACTATAGAGTTTAAAATTTCTTTTTTAGTTATTACACAAAAAACTCTACCATCATGATGTACATAGTAGCTATAATCTATTTCATCAAAAGAAGCTGGTATATCAAATTGAAGTTGTCCTTTTATAAGATTTTTTATTTTTTCTTTATCTTTTAAAGGAAACTGGTAAACCCTAAATGTAGACAAATAAACAGGAATTGAAATTATCCTTTGGCTGTTTTTTGGTTCTTTTTCTAATATATTAACCTTTTTTTTAAACGGATTTACCTTTGCATATACTATCAGTTCTTCATCACTTCTATAATCTATACCTGTTATATTCATATCAATAAAGCTTTCTCCAGATTTCTTTTACCTGTTTATTTTTTTTATTTAAAAGTGTTATTAATTTATACTCTCTTTCGCCTAAATTTATTGTAATATAAACTAAGAAATTTTCGCTTTTTACATCTGTAAAAGGTCTTATCCTATATATAATATCAGAAGTAATTCCATCTACTTTAACAAGGTCATTTACGTTTGTAAATGGTTCTTCCTGCCTTTGAGCTATAATGGCTTCAGCTAAGCTTTCATCTATATCTTCGTCTAAAGCCATTAAAATCCATTTATTCGCTGTGTTTATATTTACCTTCCCATTTGAATAAGGACTTAAAAGGTCTTTTAAACCGGGTGTATAACTTCCAATCTCTTCTTTCCCGTTGAAAACCTCATTATTTACACCTTTTAACAGCTTTAGCTCTTCAAGAGTGTCTATTTTGTCATTTTTTGCAGGAAAATCTATATAATCCTCTTCACCACCAGATGAAGATTTATCAGGGTCTATCCAGTCTATTATGTTATATAAAATTACAGGGTCTATTCTGACGATGCTAAAAAGTCTTTCAAAAACCATATAGTATTTTTCATCTAATTTACCATCTTCCTTTATAAGTAAATTTGGATTTAAAAATCTTTCCTGGTCTATTATCTGTATATCTAAAGATGCTTCTTCAAGTTGCACTGGCATTTCCTGAGCCCAGTTTTCATTTAAAGAGTCATACTCATTTTTATCCTCTTTTAAAAAATTTTTTACAGCTTCTACTGCTGTATCTGAAATATAAAATATCTGTTCTTGTTCTAAAATAGAACTTACATAGTTATCAAAAAAATAAGAGTCATCAGCTAAGTCTGTCACAAAAACTGTCAAAATACCAATAATCGAAAATACTATAAAAACTATCAATACTATCTTCTCCTGATAGCTATATAAAAAATACTATCATCAAGTGTAAGTTTTATAATTCTAGGGAATCTTTTCCCTCTGTAATTTTCAAGCCATGTATCTCTTTGCAGAATTTCTATATAAACCTTGTTAAAAGTACCAATGTATTGCTTTTTTATACCTTCAAGCCCTAAATTGTTATCAACATATGGAAATTCTTCATATATAACTTTTATCTTCTGATTATCGGTTTTTTCAAAAATATATTCTGCTCTAACTGCACCTTCAAAAAAAACTGGGTAATATGTATAAAATGAAACTCTATCTCTTTGAATAATAATGTTCTCTGGTTTTTTTTCATATTTTGCAAAAAGTTGTTTTGAAAGCTGATTTATAAATGATAAGTTCCTTGTTTCTATCTGAATATCTGTCTGTAATTCTTTTACTGCTTTTATGTTGTTTACAAATATACTTCCAACAATTCCAAATACTAATAGTAAAAGAGTAATAACTAAGATTAGTTCTAAAAGGGAAAAACCATTATTTACTTTTTTGAAATTCATATTCGAACATCTTAAGTATTGTTTTCTTACCTTTTTTCACACTGTAAGTGATTTTAATCAGGTTGTACTCATACGGTGAACGTTTTTCATCAATGTTATATGTTTTATCCTTTTCTTTTACAGGTATGTTATATATGTACTCTTTTAATGGTTTTAGTGCCTTTATTTTTTCTATATTATCTGCAGTTTTTAATATGTGTTTTGATTGTATATTTAAAAGCACAGAAATTCCAACAGCAAAAATTACTAAAGCTACAACAACCTCTAAAAGAGTAAAACCTTTACTGGATGTCCCATACACTTATATCATCCTCTGTTCCAAGTTCACCGTCTGGACCTTTTGATTTTAATTCGTAAGGTTTATCCTCTGCAGGAGATATATAAACAAAGTCATTTCCCCATCCATCTTTAGGAATAGAGTCTAAATATTTTCTCCATTTTTTTGGCTCTGGTGGAGATGTGGGTTTTTCAACAAGAGCTTTTAGTCCCTGTTCTGTAGTAGGATATGTTCCATTATCTAATTTATACATTTCCAGTGCTCTTTTTAGCTCTTTTAACTGAATTTTTGTAGTTTCTATTTTAGCTTCATCTACTCTACCTGTTAATTTTGGAACAACAATAGCTGCAAGTAAAGCAAGTATTACAATAACTACAAGAAGTTCAAGTAAGGTAAAACCTTTATTCTTTTTCATGCTTTAACCTCTTTAATATCTAAAATTAAACCTAAAATTAATATAGCATAACTATCAATTAAGTTGCTTTGATGCTTTGATAGTGCAAAGCAAGAATATCTGCTAATTTAGTTATATTACCTGCACCTAAGGTTAATAAAACATCTTTAGGCTGGAGTATTTTTATCAATTTTTCTTTTGCTTCCTCTAAATCCTTAACAAAAAATGTATTTTCTTGTTTACTCTTCACTGCAGAGTAAAGTTTTTCTCCAGATATGTTAAATATATTCTCTTCACCAGCTGGATAAATATCTGTTAGAATAAGTGTATCAACTGTTGATAATGATTCAACAAAATGGTCGAATAGAGAATACACCCTTGAGTATCTATGTGGCTGAAAAGCTACTACTATTCTTCTATCTGGAAACATCTCTTTAGCTGCTTCTATTGTAGCTTTTATTTCTGTAGGATGATGTGCATAATCATCTACTATTGTAATATCTCCAGTATATCTAATATCAAATCTTCTGTTTGCATTTTTGAAATTTTCTAAAGCTTCCTTGATAACACAAAAAGGTACATTAAGCTCTAAAGCTATTGATATAGAAGCAAGAGCATTGTAAATATTATGCTTTCCCGGAATAGATAAATGTATATCTCCTAAATCATTTACCTTAAAAGAGTATCTACCATTTATAAGCTTTATATCATGTGCATAAACATCAGCATCTTTAGAAAAACCAAATTTTATTAATTTTTTTTCAATGTCAGGTAGTATATCTTTTACGTTTTTATCGTCTATATTGACTGCAACAGCACCATAGAAAGGAACTTTATTAGCAAACTGAACAAAAGCATTTTTTATATCATTTAAGTCTTTGTAAAAGCCTATATGTTCAATATCAATATTATTTATAGAAACGATAGTAGGTGTTAGTTTCAAAAATGAACCATCACTTTCATCAGATTCTGTTACCATAAATTCCCCTCTCCCAAGTTTTGCATTGCTTCCAAAAGCTTCAAGCTTTCCCCCAATAACAACTGTAGGGTCATATCCTGTTTTAGCAAG
>JALSSG010000053.1 GCA_026984355.1 Hydrogenothermaceae bacterium | reverse complement strand
TATTTTGAAATTTTTCCTGTTTTTATATATTCTTCTATTTTTAGAGCGATGCTTGGTCCTATTCCTCTTATTTTGTAAATCTCTCCAGTTTCGAGGTAATGCCTTACATCATCAGGTAAGTCTTCTATAATGTTAGCTGCTCTTTGATAAGCCATAGCTCTAAATCTGTCATCTAAAAACTCATAAATAGCCGCCATTTTTCTAAATATGTTTGCTATCTCTTTGTTTATATTTCTGTACATATCGCCCTCCAAAACCTGTAGATAACTTTTAATATAAGTTAGTTTTGTCTTTTTTCCTCATTTAGATGAATTTCTAAATAAAAAATCATTCTTGAGCCTATTAAAACAAGGCTAAATCCAACATGAAGCCATACTAAAAAGGCAAATATACCAGATAAAGAACCATATATTGGGTTTACTTTAGCTGCATATATAATGACCATATTGAATAGATTTTTTATAAGAAAAAGTACAGTAGAAATAAGCAAAGACACTAAAATGGTATTTTTTAGAACAGGATTTTCTCTTGGTGTAAGATATACATAAATAACAAATAGGATAATCCAGAAAAGGAAAAATGTAAGTATAGAAGTTATGTTAAATAAAACTTCCAATACTATCTCAAGGTGGAGTTGCGAGAAAAAACCTGATATATATTCCCACACTATAGATGTTGTTAATATATCCCACACTACGGTTAGCACTATACTCAAGGTATAAACTGTTATTAGAACAAGCTTAAATATAGGAATACCAAGTATGTATATTAGGGCAAACTTTTTTATCTCAAATCCTTTACCTTCAAAGGTATGAATTATCGCTGAATACAGTGTAGTAAAAAGGTTAGAAGCAAAGTAAAAGGCAACCATAAAGCTAAATACTCCAAATACTGTTCTTTTTGATGAAAGGGCTATTATTACTTCTAAAAATGTTTTTGATGCTTCAGGAAAAAACTGGTCAAATATCTTAAGTAAATCCTGATAATTAAGGTGAATTATGTAAGTTGATATGATTATTACAAGTATGAGTAAAGGAAATAAAGACATTATTGCATAATAAGAAACTGCTGCTGAATGATAACCGTAGCCTTTAAAAAAATAATCAAGAACAGACCTGTAAAACGAAGCGAAAAAATTATATATGTATCCCTTTTTTTTGTCTAAAGGAAAGTATCTATATAAATTTAAGTAGCTTACAAGTTTACTGATTTTCTTTTTCAGTTTTCACCACTTCTTCAAGTTTTTTTATCTTCTCTTCCACTTCTTTTAAAATCTGTACTTTTTCTTCTTCTGTCATTTCTTCTTCCTTTTTTATAAGACCAGTTATTTTGTCTATTACCTCTCCAATGGTAGCTTTTGCTTTATCTGTAAGCTCTGCTTCTTTTAGAGTTTCTTGTAGTTCGTTTAGTTTTTGTAATATTTCGTCTTTTCTTTTGTAAGCAAAATATGCTCCAACAGCTCCAAGAACTGAAGTGATAATTAATAAAGCACCTTTTTTCATCTTTTTCCTCCTGTTATCTTTTGATAAGTTTTTCTATTTTTGAAATTTTTTCATCAATAGTTTTTAAAACGTATTTTCTCTCTTTCTCTGTCATATCCTGTACTTTCTCAAGTAATTCTGAGAATTGTTTTGTCAGGTCTTTTATACTGTCTTTTACCTTTTCATCAAGCTCTAACTTATCTAATTTTTTTTCAAGCTGGTTTATCTTTTTCATAATTTCTTTTTTATTCTCTACAGTATAGTATGTAATCCCAGCTCCAAACAGTGCACCAAATACAAAAAATAAAACCTCTTTTCTCATTTTTATTTCTCCTTTTATTTATTTTTTTTCTTTCTTCTAAAGAAAAATGTTAAAAGACTAAATATTGAGGCTGTTTGTTCTACATCTTCTATGATACGGGCAACTTTTGGTGATAAAGCTTTGTAATCTAATTTAATTTCTATTAATAAATCTTTTATAACTTTTAGTATAAGTGCCATAAGTATTCCCATTACTATCATACCAAGAGTAATTATTACCATACATACAGCAATTACTCCTAAAAAGAATGTGTTCCAATCCATAAAAAAACCCCTTTTTCTTTATAAGGATAGTTTAGTAGTTTTATTTTTCAAACATATGTTACTTCAATTTCTGGTGTTTTTAACATTGTATTACTTACTGTACATCCTCTTTTTCCTATTACAAGGACTCTGTCTATCTGTTCTGGTGTAAGGTCAGAATCAAAGGAAACTTCTATTATGATTTTATCATATCTATTTTCTTTTTCATGTTTATGTCCTGTCACTTTTATCTGTAGATTTTCTATCTTGTATCCTTTGTGATTTACATATGCTTCTACTGTAAGACCAAAACAATATCCTACAGATATAAGCATAAGGTCAACAGCTCTCATTCCTGTATCTGTTAGATTTAGTGTTTTTCCTTCTATTTCACCTATGAATTTTCCATTTTCTAAAGAAACTGTTGCTATCTTTTCCATAAGCTTCCTCCGTTTTTTTGTTTAAAAAAATAATACATCAAAATAGTGTCAGATTTTTAGATTTATTTCGTTTTTCTTATTTAGAAATTAATTTTTAGGAGGTGTTTTATGAAAAAAGTTTTAGTATCAACATCTTTATCTTGTCTTATTGTAGCTTCTTCTTTTGCCAGTGAATACAGGTATAACTTTTCTGTAAGTCCTTTAGGTTTTCTTATTGGAAATGTTAATGCTAAGGTAGAGGCTTATAAGATAAGAAAGGGGTTCGTTCCAGCTGTGGAAGGTTCTTACTGGTCTTTTTCTTCAGGCGGTGCTGATTATTCTGCATGGACTTTAGGCCTATCTGGAAGGTTTTACAAGGATAAGGTTAGCTTTTCAGGTTGGTTTGGTCAATTAGGTGTAGAGATGGGTAGAGTTTCAGTTGATACAGACCTTTATGGTAGTGGTTCTTCTACAGTTTTTGGTCTTTATGGTATAGGAGGTTATAGATGGAGTTTTGGCTCTGAAGGAAAGTTTACTGTTGACCTTGGTATTGGTGCTGGTTATTATCGTGGTTCTGTAGAAGTTAATGGTGAAACTTTTGATGCTTTTCAAGGAATTTTGCCAAAAGGACTTTTAGCTATAGGTGTTAACTTCTAAAAACAAAGGGGCTTATAAGCCCCTTATTAATCAAATATAAATTCATCTTCGTTTAGTATGGTAGTAAGTTCTTGTTTAAATTCATCACAGATATTTACATAATAGTCCGAGTGAACTGCGATTTCAGCTTTAAATTTACCTTTTTCATAAAGCTCTATTATTATTTCTTTATCTCCTTTATATTTTTTGCACAGTTCTCTTATTTTTTCTATTATTCCTTCTTCAGCTCGCTTTTTAGATATTACAAATCTTACAGATTTTACTTCTGAGTTTATTTCTTCTATTGGTATTATCTTTGATGCATTCATTGATACTTTCTCCTGTTCTTCGTCTAACTCAACTGTACCTTCTATTATTACTATTTTGTCTTCTTCTAATACCTGATAGTCCTCTGACTTTTCTGGGAAAAATCTAACATCTATTATTCCTGTTTCATCTTGTAGGGAAAGAACAGCCATAGTATTTCCATTTCTTGTTTTTTTCATTTTTACTTTTGTTACTACGCCTGCTATTTTTGCTTTTTCTCCTGTTCTTTTTTCTTTTAGCTTTGTTATTTTTTGAACTCTGTTTGTAAGTTCTTTTTTATAAGCCTTAAGAGGATGCCCTGTAAGATAAAATCCTAAAACTTCTTTTTCATAGTGAAGTTTTTCTTTTTCTGTTAAAGGTTCTCCTTGCTCATATGTATCTTTTACTTTTTCAAGAACAGCAGTTGACATACTAAACAGAGAGTTTTGTCCTGCTATTTTGCTTTCTCTTTCTCTTTGACCTACATTTAAAGCTTTATCTAAACTTGCAAGCATTATTCCCCTATCTACTTTTGTAAAGTCAAATGCTCCAGCCTTTATTAAAGCTTCTAAAACTCTTTTATTTAATACTTTAGAATCTAATCTTTCTGCTATATCAAATATACTTGTGTATTCTCCATTTTTTTCTCTTTCTTCAACTATAGCTTTTGCTGAGTTTTCACCAACATTTTTTATCCTTGATAAGCCAAATCGTATTTTTCCTTTACCTTCTATACTAAAATTTGCTTTACTTTTGTTTATATGTGGTGGAAGAAGTCTTATACCAAAATCAGACATATCATTTAGTAAATTAAGGAATTTGTCATCATTTCCTTCTGTTGATAGTTTAACAGCGAAGAATTCTTCTGGATAATAGGTTTTTATGTATGCTGTCCAGTAAGTAAGATAAGCATAAGCTGTTGAATGAGATTTATTAAAAGAGTATGATGCAAATTTTTCTATATCTTCCCATAATTTTGTTACTTTT
>JALSSG010000052.1 GCA_026984355.1 Hydrogenothermaceae bacterium | reverse complement strand
CCGCAAAACTTGAATTTTAAACAGGAGACTTTGCATGTCTGTTAAGCTAAAGAACGTAATTGAAACAGTAGCAAAAGAAAAAAATGTACCAGAAGAAATTATAGAAAAGGCTTTAAAAGAAGGTATCATTACAGCTGTAAGAAAAGAATATAGAATTCCTAGAGAGTTTATTAAAGTTGACTTTGATAAAGAAAATGATGTTCTTAAGGTATATGTTAAGAAAAAGGTAACACCATTTGTAGAAGACCCAAGGAAAGAAATATCTCTTCAAGAAGCTAAACAGTATGACAAAAATGCAGAAGTTGGTAAATATGTGTACGTTCCACTTGATTTAGAGGAGTTAGGTAGAATAGCTCTTTCAGCTGCCAAAGATGTTATATCAAAGAAAGTTTCAGAGGTAGAAAAAGATATTTTGTACCGTGAATTTAAAGATTTAGAAGGAAAAATAGTAACAGGTACAGTAAGAAGATTTGAAAATGGAGATATTATTGTAGATTTAGGAAGAGTAGAAGCAGTTTTACCTGAAGAAGAACAGATAAAAAAAGAAAACTACAAAATAGGAGATAGAATTAGAGCATTAATTTTAAAAGTTTTAAAAGATGGTTCTTATGCCATTTATAGAAAAGGTAAAGTAAAAAGATACATAAAATCTCAAGATGGTCCACTTGTAATACTATCAAGGACTCATCCAAACTTTTTGAAAAAATTATTAGAGATAGAAATTCCAGAAATTCAGGAGGAAGAAATAGAAGTAAAAGCTGTAGCAAGAGAACCAGGAGAAAGAGCAAAGGTGGCTGTATACGCAAAAGACAAAAATATAGACCCTGTAGGTGTAGTTGTTGGGCTTAAAGGAAGTAGAATTCAGAATGTATCAAACGAATTATCTGGAGAAAAGATAGATGTTATAGAATGGGATCCTGACCCAGCAAAATTTATTTTAAAAGCTTTATCACCAGCCAAACCTACAAAATGGAGAGTTTTAGAAGACGAAAAAAGAATAGAAGTAGCAGTACCTAAAGAGGAACTATCCCTTGCGATAGGAAAGCATGGAATTAATGCTAAACTTGCAAATAAATTAACTGGATGGCATATAGATATCTTAAGTGAAGAGGATTTTGAAAGAATACAGCAATTACCAAGAGGTAAAGAAACCGTCTAATGAAAAAACAACCTGTAAGAACCTGTATAATCTGTAAAAAAAAATTGAAAAACCATATCTGTTAAGGTTTGTAAAAGAATCAAAACAGTTCGACCCATTTAAAAAATTAGGAAAAAGAGGGTTTTATATCTGTACAAATTGTTTAAAAAAGCACAGTAGGGCTATAGAGAGGAAAATGAATATAAATAAAGATTTAATAAAAAACAAGTTATATCAAAGCGTAAAAAATATGATTCAGTTAGGGTGGCGTTCTGGTCAGATTAAAATAGGTTACGATGAATTAGAAAAACTGTCTCGTAAGGGAGAAAAAGGTTTTATTATAATTGCATCTGATATAGCACAAAGAACAAAAAGGCATATTTTTAAAGTATTTAACGGCGATTGTTTCCAATTGTTTACAAAAGAAGAACTTGGTAGTTTTTTAGGAAAAAAAACTATAGGTGTAATCTTTGTAAAAGAGAACAAATTTGGTTTAAAATTAAAGAATTTAATTAAGCAGTTTTTGCAGTTAGAAGGAGGTAGTGGTAGTTGCCAATAAAGGTATCTCAATTAGCAAAAGAGCTAAATGTTAGCTCAAAAGAAATAATAGAAGTAATAGAACAATTAACAGGTGAAAAAATAAAATCAGCTTCTAAAAAGATAAGTGATGATATAGCTGATTTAATAAGGACTACTATAGGAGAACCTGAGGAAGAACATGAACAAGTAGTAGAAAAACCTCCAAAAGAAACTAAAGGTTTAAAGCTTTTTGATGTTTCTCATGAGCTTGGAATACCTTTTGATGAACTTGCTAATAAACTAAGGGCTATAGGTTTTACAAAGGAAATAACTAATTTTACAGAAATAGATGAAGAAACGTATAAAAAGTTAAAAGAGTATATTGAGTATGAAAAGAAGTTAGAAGAAGAAAGAAAAAAAGAATTAGAAAGACAGAAATTAGAAAAACAAAAAAGATTAGAAGAACTCTCAGCAAGAAAATTAAAAGAAAAACAAAAAGCAACTTTAGAAAAAGTAGCAGAAGAAAAAGTAGAAGCTAAAAAGCCTGAGGTTAAAGAAGAACCAAAACCTAAACCAAAAGTAGAAAAGAAAACAGAAGAAAAGGAAATTCAAAAAACAAAACCATCAAAACCTGTAAAACCTAAAGAAGAAATAAAAGAAAAAGTTATCCCAAAACCACAACCTCCAAAAGAAGAAAAGCCAAAAAAAACACCTGTAGAAACTGCTAAAAAAGAACAAAAAGAAGAAGAAAAAGAAGAAAAAACATTAAAGCCTAAGTTTACAGAAAAACAGATAATAAGAGAAACAAAAGAAGAAAAAGAGGAGAGAGAAGCTTTAAGAAAATTACTGGGAGCACAACCTAAGAAAAAGAAGAAGAAAAAGAAAAAAGAAAAAGAGAAAGAAAAACAGCAAGTTGAATCAACTGTAGAAGAAGAAGATGTAAAAATAGTAATAATTCCAGAAATTATCACAGTAAGAGAATTATCAGAACTGCTTGATATACCAGTTAACCAGATTATGGCTGATTTGCTTAAAAAAGGTATACTTGCAACAGTTAATGATAATATAGACCCGGAAATAGCACTTCAAATAGCAGAAGAACACGGCTTTTTAGCTGAAATAAAAAGAGAAGGTGAAGAGTTAGAAAAGTTAGAAGAATTACCAGAAGAACTTAAGAAAAAACTAGAAGAAGAAGAGGAAGAAGGTAAACTTGTAGAAAAACCACCTGTAGTGGTCGTAATGGGACATGTAGACCATGGAAAAACTACACTCCTTGATACGATAAGGAAAACAGATGTAGCCTTAAGAGAAAAAGGAGGTATTACTCAGCATATAGGTGCTTATAAGATAAAACTTCAAAATGGTAAAGAAATAACATTCTTAGATACTCCAGGTCATGAAGCGTTTACAACCTTAAGAGCAAGAGGTTCAAAAGTTGCAGATATTGCTGTTCTTGTTGTAGCTGCTGACGATGGAGTAAAACCTCAAACTGTAGAAGCTATTAACCATGCTAAAAGTGCAGGTCTTCCTATAATTGTAGCTATAAATAAAATAGATAAACCAGGAGCAGACCCAGAGAGAGTAAAAAGGGAGCTAACTCAATATGAGCTCATACCAGAAGACTGGGGCGGTGATACTATAATGGTTCCTATCTCTGCAAAAACTGGTCAGAATTTAGATGAACTTTTAGAAATGATTTTGCTTGTTGCTGAAATGCTTGAGCTTAAAGCAAATCCAGAAAGACCTGCAATAGGAACTATTATTGAATCCAAATTAGACCCAAAAAGAGGTCCTGTTGCAACGGTACTTGTAGAAAATGGTACGCTCAAAACTGGAGATTACTTTGTTGCTGGTACTACATGGGGTAAAGTTAGGGCTATGTATGATGACAAGGGAAATCTTGTAAAAGAAGCACCACCAGGAACTCCTGTTGAAGTCTTAGGTTTTAATGAAGTACCACAGGCTGGTGATAGATTTGTTGTGATGAAATCAGAAAGAGAAGCAAGACAGCTTGCTGAACAGAGAAAACAAAAACTCGAAGAAGAATTACAGGCAAAAAGAAGAGCTAGACTGGAAAGCCTAAAAGGTGCAAAAGAAGTCAACATTATACTAAAAGCAGACACTCAAGGTTCCCTTGAAGCTATTATAAAGGCTATAGAAGAACTGTCAAACAAATTTGAAGATTTATCAATAAACATAGTTCATGCAGGTTTAGGAAAAATAACAGAAAGCGATGTTATGTTAGCTGCTGCTTCTAATGCCATCGTTATAGGATTTAACGTAAGACCAGATGCAGCAGCAAGAAAAGTGGCAGAAGAAGAGGGAGTTGATATAAAAACTTATAGCATTATATATGAAATCGTTGAAGATTTAGAAAAAGCTCTAAAAGGATTGTTAGAACCGAAAATTAGAGAAAATATACTTGGAACATGTGAAGTAAAACAGATATTTAGAATAAAAGGAGTTGGAACAGTAGCAGGTTGTATAGTAACAGAAGGAGTTATTAGGAGAAATGCAAAAGCAAAACTTATAAGAGATGGAGTAGTAATATATGATGGGGAAATAAACTCCCTTAAAAGATTTAAAGAAGATGTTAAAGAAGTAGCTAAAGGTTATGAATGTGGATTAACGCTTAAGGATTTCAATGATATAAAACCAGGAGATATTATTGAAGCCTATGAGCTTGTTGAAGAAAAGGTTGAATAATACTGAAGCTAAAAAAATAAATGTAGTTGAGATTTTTAAGACAGTAGAAGGAGAAGGAAGGTGGGTAGGCCTTCCTATATCATT
>JALSSG010000051.1 GCA_026984355.1 Hydrogenothermaceae bacterium | reverse complement strand
TATCTGTATATATTTTATTAACATCAATATTTATATACTCATGATATATTTTTTCAGCTATTTCTTTTGCCTCATTAAAAGATTTTTCAAGTCTTTCCTTAAAATAAGGCGGGTCAAACAAATCAACCATTCTTATACCTGTTCTTGCATATTTAGCCATGTAAGCAGGACCTATTCCTCTTAATGTAGTCCCTACTTTTCCTTTACCTCTTGCTTTTTCAGCAAGGCTATCAAGGATTTTATGATATGGAAATACTATATGAGACCTATCACTTATAAACAGTCTGCCTTTAAAATTGTTAACTTTGTCTGATACAGAATTCATTTCTTTTATTAGTTCTTCTAAATCAACTACAACTCCATTTGATATTATGTTTTTTTTACCTTCATGAAGTATCCCTGATGGAATTAGATGTAAGGTATATTTTTTTCCTTGAACTATAACAGTATGACCTGCATTACTTCCACCCTGATATCTAACCACATACTCAAAATTAGGAGCGAGTAAATCAACTATTTTTCCTTTTCCTTCATCTCCCCATTGAGCACCGAGAATAACAAGCTGTTGCATATAATCCTCCTGAAAGGAAAAATCAAAAACCTATAAATTATACATATATGTATGAATTTTTCAAAAACTATTTTTTCAGCTTTATATTTATCTCATCTGGTAAGTCCCACATAGCTCCTGTTTTATAATCAACAACCATACCAAGAGGAAAAAATAAAAGATTAGCCCAGAACCATGATGATACTTTCTTTTTTATTTTAATTTTTTGGGGAGGATAACCTCTTTTATAAATGCTAATAAAATCCACCTTTTTTGATACTTCAACATCACAAGGAGTGATACAAATTTTATTATCTATAGATACTGTTGCCTGTGATGGATTGCTAAATATAGTAATTTCCTCTTTTGAACCTTCAACATAAGATGCACATGATAAAAAAGCAAATGATACAAATAACAAACATAGAGTTTTTTTAAACTTCATCTATAAATTCATACTCTTTAATATCTTTTCTTTCCCAATGACCTACAGAAGGAACACCTTCTATAAATTGCTTTTGAACTTTTATAAGTTTTTGTATGCCTATTTTCCCATATTCTAACATCTTATCAAACTGTTCCTGAGAAAACGAATATTCTTCACCTGTTGCCTGTACCTCTACGTACTCACCTTTACCAGTCATAACAAGATTCATATCTACCCTGGCAGATGAATCCTCTTTAAAATTTAAATCAAGAACTACTTCCTTCCCTACAACACCTACACTTATTGCAGCAACAAAATCTTTAAGAGGATTTTGTTTTAATATACCTTTTTCTGTTAGTTTTATCATAGCGTCTGCTACAGCTATAAATGCTCCTGTTATTGATGCAACTCTTGTTCCTCCATCAGCCTGTATAACATCACAGTCTACCCATAAAGTTCTTTCACCTAATTTCCTTAAGTCAACCACACCTCTTAAAGAACGTCCTATTAATCTTTGAATTTCCTGTGTTCTACCAGATGGAGAACCTTTTACAACTTCTCTAATACTTCTACTTTCTGTTGCTCTTGGAAGCATAGAATATTCAGCAGTTATCCATCCCTGTCCTGAACCTTTTAAAAACGGTGGAACTTTTTCATCTACAGAAGCTGTAATAATAACTTTTGTGTTTCCCATTTCAATTAAGACTGAACCTTCTGCATAAATGTTGAAATCTCTTGTAATTTTGATAGGTCTAAGCTGTATAGGTTTCCTTCCATCAGGACGCAAAACTAATCCTCCTAATGTATAAATTTGCAAGATTACATTTTATCATATGGATTAATCCAGCAAAGCATTAACAAAAGTTTCTGGGTCAAATGGTATCAAATCTTCTATATCTTCTCCTATTCCTATGAATTTTATTGGTATTTTTAACTCTTTACATATAGGGATTAAAGCACCACCTTTTGCAGTACCGTCTAACTTTGTGATAATAATACCTGTTACATCTGTAGCTTCTTTGAAAACTTTAGCTTGATTTATAGAATTTTGGCCTATTGTTCCATCAAGTACAAGAAGAGTTTCACATGGCTGATTTTGTGAAAATTTCTTTATAGTCCTTTTTATTTTTTGTAATTCTTTCATGAGATGTTCTTTTGTATGAAGTCTTCCAGCAGTGTCAACAAGAACTATATCATCTCCTCTACTTTTTGCACTGTTGACTGCATCATAAACTACTGCTGAAGGGTCTGCTCCCTGATTATGTTTAACAATCCTTGCTCCTGTTCTTTGAGCCCATACTTCAAGTTGTTCTATAGCTGCAGCCCTAAACGTATCAGCAGCAGCAAGAACAACAGATTTTCCCTCTTTTATAAATTTGTGTGCTAATTTACCAACAGTTGTAGTTTTTCCGCTACCATTTACCCCAAGAAAAAGGATAACATCTGGTTTTTCACCTAAAAGTTTCAGGTCTCCTTTACAGGAAGATAACATAGATATTAGTTTTTCCTTTAAAAGTTCCTTTAGTTGGTCTCCTGTCTTTAATCCTCTTTTTTTTGCTTCTTTTTTTAGAAAATCTATTATTTCTTCTGTAGCTTTGACTCCTACATCAGCCTTTAAAAGAGCAATTTCTAAATCCTCAAATAAAGATTCATCAATCTGACGAGATATATTTAACTCACTTATGCCTATTTTCGCCTGCTGTTTGGTTTTTTCAAGACCTTTTTTTAGGTGCTGGTATATTGCCTTGAGCATATTTTTCCTCAATTTTAATTTTGTGTAATAATTATTTTATCATTTGACGAAAAAAATAATGATATTGTATGCGGAGGGAAGTTATGAGGAAATTTCTATCTATAACAACTTTCTTGCTTTTTTCAATAAGTTCATATGGTATCGATATAGGTCAAACCACTGTCTCTGAACTACTTGATGAAGCAAGAACATCTCTAAAAAGAGCATATGAAGTTCACGCTGATACGAAAGCCAAATATGAATTTAATAGAGCAAAATCATACTTTGAAATAGCTCAAGAACAGACATCTAAGTTAAACTTAGAAGTAGGTAAAGCTGCTGCTTTAGAATCTATAGAATGGAGTATAAAAGCTATATCAAAATCAATATCAGGGGGGAGAAAATGAGGCACAAAATAGCTATACTGGGAACTATTATAGCTTTAAGTAGTGCTTCCTTTGGACTAAACGAAACTGCTATTATAGGACAGGCTACAAAAAATCCTATAAAAAAGGAAGGAAATTTATCTGGTTCTAATTTATCTATTGAAGAAAGGATAAAAGAGTTAGAAAAAAATTACGGAACTGAATGTGCTCCTGAAGAGTTAGCATACGCAAAAACATATTTAGAAGTAGCAAAAGGGCTAAAATTAGCAGGAAAAACTGTAAAAGTTTCAAAGTTTGAAAGATATAAACTCTTAAAATATGCTGATTTAAAGCTAAAACTTGCAGAAGCTAAAATAAATTCTGATTTAGATAAAGATGGTGTTCCTTGCTATCTTGAAGTTATCAAAGGAACAGACCCTTATAAACCAGATATTGCCTTGAAAAATGAATCAAATAAAAAAGAAAACATAAAGCCTTCAGCAAAAGTACTAAAAGAGAAGAAAAAAGCCTCTGTAAAATCCTCTATGCCTAAGCCTTTAAAACTTCAAGCAAGAGTTCACTTTGAATTTAATAAAGCAAATATAAAAAAGGAGTATTTACCGTATCTAAATGTTATAGTTAGATATTTAAAAAGGCATCCTGAGCTAAAAATCAAGATAGTAGGATATACAGACAGTATAGGTTCAAAAGCATATAATGATAAACTTGCCTTAAAAAGAGCAAAGTCAGTTAAACAATACCTTGTAAAAAGAGGCATATCACCAGATAGAATTAAGATAGAAGGTATTGGAAAAGATAAATACCTATTTGATAATAAGACAGCTTTAAATAGATTTACTAATAGAAGAGCTGAATTTTTTATTATGAATGTAGAGTAGAAAAAGGTGGCTTCAGGTAGAACACACGATATTATAAATCTTCTTGCTCTTCCTCCTCTTGTATATTACCTGAAGCCTACTGATTATATAGGCTTCTCAGCAGGTTATTTGGCAGGAACATTTTTTTTATCACCAGATAATGATATATACCATTCTCTTCCTAATAAAAGGTGGAAGTTTTTAAGGATAATATGGAAGCCTTACACAAAAATTTTTTCTCATAGAGGCATATCTCATTATCCAATAGTTGGAACATTAACAAGGCTTTTGTATCTTGTGATTGTTTTTTCTGCACTATTTTTTGTATGCTACTTTTTGTCTACTAAAATTTATCCTGATAGTAAAAAGATTTTTTCTGATATTAATCTAAATATCGGATATTTAACGTCTCCTTTCTTTATTTCATTCCTGATAGGTCTATTTCTATCTGAAATCATACACATATTAACTGATATAGTATACTCTTTTCTTAAGAAGCTTAATCCTAAAAGGATTTTATAATGTTTGCAAAAACGATTCCTTTATTTAGAGTTTTTGGTATACAGATAAACTTAGACTATAGCTGGTTTATTGTATTTTTTCTTATA
>JALSSG010000050.1 GCA_026984355.1 Hydrogenothermaceae bacterium | reverse complement strand
AAAATAAAATAACAGTAGCTCATATACCAGAATACTCTCCTCAATCTATAGCTGAGCATACCTTTTGTATGATTTTAAATTTAACGAGAAAATTGAAAAAAATACAACAAAATGAAGATTATCTAAACTTTTCTTTAGAGAAAGATATATTAGGAGTAGACCTTTATACTCTATCATTAGGAATAATAGGAACTGGAAGAATAGGTTCTAAAGTTGCAAAAATAGCCTATGGATATGGAATGAAAATCTATGCATATGATATAAAACAAAACCCTGAACTTAAAGACCTAAATGTCTGCTATGTTGATTTAGAATTTCTAATAAAAAAAAGTGATGTTATCACCCTACACGTTCCATATCTTCCAACAACACATCATTTAATAGATAAAAACAAGATAAACTCAATGAAAAAAGGAGTAATACTTATAAACACATCAAGAGGAAAGGTAATTGATACAGATGCTGTTTATAATGGTGTGTTGGAAGGAAAAATAGGAGGCGTAGGATTGGATGTTTTTGAAGATGAAGAAATACTAATTTTAAGAGGATACGAACAAAAACAGTCTTCTGATAAAGTCCTAAAGATTTTAAGATTAAGGAACATGGACAATGTTATTATTACTCCTCACATAGCATTTTTTACTGAAAAAGCAGTAAAGAACATAAAAAAAGGAGTTATAGAATGTATAAATCTTTTTAAAGAACATAACGATGTTGGAAAATTTAAAGTAGTTTAAAATTTATTTAAACAAACCACTAAAGGAGTTAATCATTGTTTTACATATCAAAAATAACTCCTTTTTTCTTCATTTTAGGAATAATAGACCTTTTAGTAGGAATTTTTTTGAAAATTACTCATCACGATTACATATACTATGGATTAGTATTTGTATTTGGGTTTATTGCATCTATTATAATCGGTGCAATGTATCAGATAATACCAAACTCTCAACAAGAAAAACTACCGTATGAATATTTTTCTTATATCAATTTTAGTTTTGCATTTTTGACATCTTTATTTTTGATACTACAAAACTATAAAATAGCATCACTTGTGTTCTTTTTACTTACTGTTTTCTTTTCTATACATATGTCCCTTATAGTAAGGAACGTAAAACCTATAACTGTAAGATTTTTAATAGCTTCATTATTCTATATGGTTTTATCATCTGCTGTGTTTCTTGCCAGCTCCTATGGAGAAATATCAAAACAGGCTGCTATTCATACATTCACAATAGGAACAATGATAAATGCTGTTTTTGGAGTTGAATTTGCATGGATACCAATGTTTTATATGCAAACAGCTGACTTTAAAAAGGGAAATATAGTATTTATTCTTAATCAATTAATTACTATTTTTGCATTAATTTCTTTTGGTTTTTTCAGCTATAACATGATTTTACCTGTAGTTTTATCTGAAATAGCAGTATCATTACTATTTATCAGCTTAATGATTTCTACAATAAAAAAAGGAAAATCTTTAATAGGAATTCCTTATACCGTAAAGTTTTTTTTAGCAGGTCTATTCTTTTTAGTAGGTGGTCTTGTTATAGCAATGTTTATAACGATTTTAAAAAATCCAATGTTAATAGACTTACATGTTAGTTTTATGGTTTTAGGATTTGGAGTATTTACTATAACAGGTGGTATGCTTCATCTAACCCCAAGAATTCTATGGAACATGGTTTACATAAAAAAGGCTCAGCAAGGAAAACAGGTGCCACAGGTAAACATGGTAATACCTAAAAACAAAGCCGAAACATTTTTTAGACTGCTAATGATTTGTTTTATAGCAGGAATTTTTTTAGAAGGAATTGGATTTTTATATGGCTGGACAGCTTACTTTATAACTCTAATAGGTTATTACTTATATTTTAGTTTTAAACTTTTTAAATTTTTAGTTTGAGTTTCCAATGAAATAGAAAATATGATTAAAACTGAAACAGAACCTAAATACTTTCAAAGTAAATTCAAACTGATATCAAAAACCATCACAAATATTTTATCTGTCATATACCTATGCAAAAATACTCCTAAACAAAGAAACTCTTCCAACAAATTTAACCAGTACAGTATAAGAATATAGAATAAATAAAATCAAAAAGATTTAAACAGTGATAAAAGGAGTAATGCGAGCGGAGGGAGTCGAACCCTCACGGCCTTGCGGCCACGGGATCCTAAGTCCCGCGCGTCTGCCAGTTCCGCCACGCTCGCAAAAGAGGTGATATTATATCACAATTGCAATTAGAAAATATATATATTATTCCTTTGTTAGCAACATTTTAATATGTGTTAAAGTAAATTTTGGCTCAATTTTAATTACTATTAACTGTTCATTTCTTGAATATGCAAGTATAGCTTCCTCTCCTACTAATTTTGATTCTTTTTCCCACCCAAGTTTGTACAAATACTCATCAAAAAACTCAACAAGGTCTTTTAACCTTGCTTTACCTGTATAAACTACATATGCTCTAACATCTTTACCTTTTTCATATATAAGAGATTTATCTTCTTCAAAAATAAAGTTTGCAGGAACCACATAAGTGTATAAACCTTTCTTCTCAGTTTTAGGTTCTAATGTTGTTGGAGGTTTCTCTGTTATTTCAGAAACTTTACCACAACTAAACAAAAATACAGATATAAATGCAACTAAAACTAAAGATATCTTTTTCATAACCTCACTCCCGTGTTTTTTGATTATTATCTAATAAGAAGATAAAAAAAGCAATAAACTCATTTTAAATTAAAATTTAGATAAAACTTAGCAAAATCTTTTATATCATCTGCAACTTTTGAAGAAATATAAATGTCTTTTTTTAAAAATGGGTGAAATAAACGAATACTTTTTGCATGAAGTAAATGCCTGTATACCGATTTTTCTAACTTGCTGTATGCTTTTTTTCCATATAGCTTGTCTCCAACTATAGGGTGTCCAATTTTAGATAAATGAATTCTAATTTGATGTTTTTTACCAGTTATTGGTTTTACAAGGAATAAAGAATATTTATCTACAGCTTTTAAAGTTTTTACTAAGGAAATAGCTTCCTTGTTATCTATTTTTATATTTATGGTTTTTTCTTTAAATAACGCTTTACCATGTGAAATAGCATAATAATTTTTTTCAATGTATTTTCTATTCCAGATATCTTTAAATCTTTCATATATATAAAAATCCTTTGCAAAAAGGAGAACTCCAGAAGTTTCCTTATCAAGCCTATGAATAGCTTTTATATTTTTTGAAATTTTTTTTCTTAATAGATTTTCTACAGAATTTTTTTCTTTATCTGAAACTAAAAAGGCAGGCTTGTTTACTGCAAGAATAAAATTATCTTCATATATAATCTCTATATCCACTTTTTGTTGTAAAGTGTCAGGAACTTCAACGATACTTCCTTTATCTAATTTATAAGAAGCAATCCATACTCTTTTATTATCAATAAAAACATTTTTTGTATCTATTAATCTTTTTGCTTTTTTCTTTGAAATATTTAACTTTTCAGCCAGAAAATCTATTAGTTTTTGACTTTTTTCAACTTTAAATTTTTTCATTTTTTGAAGTCTCTTTCATTGAAAGGATACTTAAAGTGAAATTAAATAAAATGTATACCCACACAATCCAGTTCATATATAATTTACCTGAAAAGGATAAATAAATAACAAACCCAAACATTAGAAAAACATAAATTACATATCCTAATATTTCAAGTGTGGAAAATGACAAAATAAAATTCTCTATAGAAACTTTTTTTATCAAAAAATAAAGAATAAAAGAAGAAACAACCCCAATTACTAAAGATAAATAAAAAATCAATTCATTTTGATACTCAGGGAAAACACTCATAAATATAGCTACCAAGACCGGCAAATCATCTAATATATCTAAATAAAAAATTCTATTTACCATTTAGCACCTCAAAACTAAATCTTATAAAAAGAGTATAATAAATAATTACTGTAATATTTTTATTTTTGGAGGAAAAAATTGGAAGAAGTATTAGAAAGTAGAAAAAAAATTGTAGAAAATTTAAGAAAAAAAGGTATAAATCCATATCCCCATAAATTTGAAATCACTCATCAAATAAAGGAAATTAGAGAAAAGTTTGAACTTCCACCAGAAAAAGAAAAAACATTTATAATAAAAGGGAAAATAAAAAGAGTTTCAAAAAAAGATGAAAATTATATAGTTAGACTCTCAGACCTTGAAGAACCTGTTGAAATACAGGTAATAATACCACAAGAAAAAGGAAAATTATCACCAAATACAGTTGTATCTTTTAAAGGATATCTAGATAGAATAGAACAAAAATTAACTCTTGTAGCGTCAGAAATTGTAGATGAAGAAGGCTTTAGTGTTCATGAAATAAAACAAAAATACGATAAAGACCCAAAAAAAGAAGAAGTTTCTGTAGCTGGAAGATTAATATCATTTAGAGACCAGGGAAAAGCTGCATTTGGACATATTCAAGATGCCAGTGGAAAACTACAGATATATCTAAAAACAGACACTCTTGGTGAAGAAAAATATAAACAAATAATGGAAATTATAGATGTTGGAGACATCATTGGAGTT
>JALSSG010000049.1 GCA_026984355.1 Hydrogenothermaceae bacterium | reverse complement strand
GATTAATTTTTCAAAATTAGTTTTTTCTCCAAGTCTAGTAGGTTCAACTATAAAAGTACATTTTTTTACAGGAGAAAAATTAGCATCAACAGGTATCCAACCTATTTCAGTTGGTTTTTCCATTTCCTCAGCAGTTACAAATCCTTTTCCTTTTTCAATTCTAAGTTCCATCTGAATTTTTACATTTCCATCAACCGTTGCTATATATTCATCTGGATTTACTACTTCTATGCCTGAAGGAAGTTTAATATCCTTTGCATATATTTTCCCTGGTCCCTGGAATTCTAGTATAGCAAAATCTTTATCAAGACCTTCTTCCATTTTAAACTTTAACTGTTTTAAATTGATGATTATTTCTGATACATCTTCTATAACACCCTCAATAGTGGAAAATTCATGACTTACACCTAATATTTTTACAGCTGTGATAGCCCCACTTTCCAGAGAAGAAAGAAGAACCCTTCTTAAAGCGTTACCTATTGTTATACCGTATCCTCTTTCTAAAGGTTCTGCATATAATCTACCAAAGGTAGGTGTTTTTGTATTTTCATCCCAATATATCTTTTGTGGCATTACAAATTCTAAAAAAGGCATCTGTTCGTTTACCTCCTAATTACATTGAGTAGAACTCAATAATATGCTGTACATTTACAGGTATTTCCAGCTCTATCTCTTCAGGTATTTCTAGTACTTTGCCTCTAAAATTATCTTTATCCAGTTCTAACCAACTAGGTATTGACCTAGGGTCTATACTCTCTAAGTTTTCTTTAAATAAAGGAGATTTTCTGCTTTTTTCTTTAACTTCTATAACATCTCCAGGGTCTACTCTATAAGAAGGTATATTAACTTTTCTTCCATTAACTAAGAAATGCCCGTGTCTTACAAGCTGTCTGGCTTGCCTTCTAGTTTTTGCAAAACCAAGTCTATAAACTACATTGTCAAGTCTTCTTTCTAAAAGCTGAAGTAAAACTGTACCTGTATTTCCATGAGCCTTAGCAGCTTCTTCAAAATATCTTTTAAATTGCTTTTCCCTGATACCACCATATAGGTATCTTAGTTTTTGTTTTTCCTGTAAACGAAGACCGTAATCTGAAAGTTTTTTTCTACCTTGAGTTCTACCATGTTGACCTGGAGGAAAGTTTCTTCTTTGGAATGCCTTTAAGCTTCCACCAACATAAACACCTAATCTTCTACTTACTTTTGTTAAAGGACCTAAATATCTTCCCATCAGTTATACCCTCCTTCTACTTGGTGGACGACATCCATTATGAGGAATTGGTGTAACATCTTTAATAACTTTTACATTAAGTCCAGCAGCTTGAATAGCTCTTATAGCTGGTTCTCTACCTGCACCAGGACCTTTTACCCATATTTCTATATCTTTCATACCAAATTCATCTATAGCCCTTTTTGCAGCTTTTTGAGCAGCAAGCTGAGCAGCATAAGGAGTACTTTTTCTTGTCCCCTTAAATCCTTCTGTTCCTCCAGAAGCCCATGTTAAAACATTCCCTTCTTTGTCAGTAATTGTTACTATTGTATTATTAAAAGTAGCTTGAATATGAGCAATACCGTATGGAACCGTTCTTTTAACTTTCTTTTTTGACTTTCTTTTTTTAGCCATGTTTCCTCCTTACTATCTTCTTCTTTTCTTTCTAGTTTTAGCATTTGTTTGAGTTCTCTGCCCTCGAACAGGAAGACCTATTCTGTGTCTTATTCCTCTATAGCATCCAATATCTATAAGTCTTTTTATATTCATAGCTATTTCTCTTCTCAAATCACCTTCAACTTTATAATTTTGTTCTATATATTTTCTTATTGCATTTAGCTCATCAGGGGTTAATTCACCTACTCTTTTCATTCCGTCTATACCAGTCGCCTGTAGTATTTCTTTAGCTCTGGTTTTTCCAATACCAAATATATAAGTCAATGCTATCTCTAGTCTTTTTCTATCAGGTAAATCTACTCCAGCAATACGTGCCATCTATAACCTCCTTAACCTTGTCTTTGTTTGTGTCTTGGGTTTTCACATATAACCATGACTTTACCTTTTCTTTTTATGATTCTGCATTTTTCACATCTTTTTTTTACAGAAGCTCTAACTTTCATCTTTGCACCTCACATTCTATATATTATTCTTCCTCTTGTTAAATCATAAGGGGAAAGTTCTATTTTTACTCTATCTCCAGGTAATATTTTTATAAAATGCATTCTCATTTTTCCTGAAACATGAGCTAAAACTTCATGTCCTGTATCAAGTTTAACCCTAAACATAGCATTTGGAAGTGCTTCTTCTACTGTACCTTCAACAACAATTCCTTTTTCCTTTTCCTGCTTATGTTTCTTTTTACCCATTTTTACCTCAATCTAATTTTGATAAAACTATAGGACCATCTTCTGTAATAGCTACAGAATGCTCAAAATGAGCAGCATAACTTTTATCTTTAGAAACAACAGTCCAATCATCTTTTAATTTTCTAACATCACCTTTTCCTAAAGTAGCCATTGGCTCAATAGCAAGCACCATACCTGGCTTTAAAGTAATATCTTCAGCATTAATCAAACAGTTTGATACAAAAGGTTCTTCATGGGGCTTTCTACCAATACCATGTCCACCATACTCACATATAGGAGATAACCTATACTTTTTAAGTGTTGTTTCTATAGCTTTTGAAACATTTAAAAGACTATTTCCAGGATAACACTGTTTAATAGCCTCATCTAACGCTTTTTCAACGCCTTCTAAAAGTCTTTTTTTTCTATCACTTATTTTTCCAACAGGAACAGTAATTGCAGCATCACCGTACCAACCATCAACCACTACCCCAAAATCAATACTAACCAAATCTCCTTCCTTAAAGATTCTATCTTTTTTTGGAATTCCGTGAACAATCTCTTCATTTATAGAAACACACAATGCTGCAGGAAAACCATATAAACCTAAAAATGCAGGTTTAACTCCTTTTTTTTCACACAACTCTCTAGCCATTCTATCCAAATCTACTCCTGTAATGCCAGGTTTTATGTTTTCCTTTAAAATCTGTAAAATTTCTGCTACTATTTGATTACTATACTTTAGCTTTGCGATCTCTTCTTTTGTTTTAAGTTCTATCATAACAAACTACAATTTTAACACGGAAGTTATTTCTTTGTAAACATCTTCAGGAGATTTTGATGCGTCAACGACGAATAATTTATTCTGATTTTTATAATATTCAATAAGAGGTGATGTTTGAGAATGATATACTGAAAGTCTTTTCTTTATAACTTCTTCTTTATCATCTTCCCTTTGTATAACATCTACATCTTTTGGTGGTGGGTTAAATTCTATGTGGTAAACTTTACCTGTTTTAGGGTCTATTCTCCTACCAGATAATCTTCTTATAACTTCCTGGTCTGAGATATCAAATAGTATAACAGCATCAAGTTTTCTTCCTAATTTCTCTAGCAACTTATCTAAAGCTTCAGCTTGTCCAACAGTTCTTGGGAAACCATCAAGGATAATATTTGCATCTGGTAATTCCTTAAGTTTTTCCTCTATAATTCCAATAATTAAGTCATCTGGCAATAATTTACCTTCATCCATGTATTTTTTCGCTATTTTACCTAACTGTGTTCCTTTAGATACTGCTTCTCTTAATATATCGCCGGTAGATATATGTACAAAACCATATGCTTTTTTTAATTTTTCTGCTTGTGTACCTTTACCTGCTCCTGGAGGACCAAGAAAAACTATTGTTTTCTTCATAGATTAACCTCTCTTTAGAAATCCTTCATATCTTTTCATAGCAAGATGTGCTTCTATTTGATGAAGTGTGTCAAGAGCAACAACAACAACGATTAATGCTGAAGTTCCACCAAAATAGAAAGGAACATTTAACCATTTGATTAAAAGCATTGGAAGCACTGCAATAGCTGAAAGGAATATAGCGCCAGCAAATACAAGTCTTGATAAAACATAATTTATATACTCAACAGTCTGTTGACCAGCTCTTACTCCTGGTATAAAACCACCAGCCTTTCTAAGATTTTCAGCAACATCTTTTGGATTTATTATTATTGCTGTATAAAAGTATGTAAAGAATATAATAAGAGCTACATATATTATGAAATATATATAACTTTGAGGAGATAGTATATCTACAATTATACGCGCTATTTTACTTTGAGTTGCAAACATTTGAGCAACTGTAGCTGGTAACATTAATATGGCAACAGCAAATATAATAGGAATAACACCTGCTGGATTAAGTTTTAAAGGAAGGTATGTAGCTGTTTGTGAACTACCGATACTTCTTCTTGCATACTGAATTGGAATTCTTCTTTCTGCTTCCTGAATATATATAATCCCAGCTACAACTACTATAATTATCACTAAAGCAAGTCCAACAGTAAATACTTTTATTTCACCTACTCTAAGTAATTCATAAGTCTGTATTATAGCATCCGGTACTCTAGCTACTATACTTGCTAAAATTAGCATAGATATACCATTACCGATGCCAAACTCTGTTATCTTTTCTCCTAGCCACATTAAGAAAACAGACCCAGTAGTAATAATAACAGTAGTCATG
>JALSSG010000048.1 GCA_026984355.1 Hydrogenothermaceae bacterium | reverse complement strand
ATTGTAAAATATCCGCAAGAGTTGAAAATTCACATTGGAGATAGTATTACAGATATTTCTGCTGTAAAAGTAGCAAACATAATTTTTGCCAGAGGAGATTTAAAAAATCGTCTTGATAAATTAGGTATAAGGTACATTCCATTTGAAAATTTCTTTGATATAAAAAATCAAATTTTAAAAATGATAGTAGTGGTTTAATTTAAAATTGTAAATTTTGTATACAAAGTTTCAATAATAGAAAATCGTTTTAATTTCAAACACTTATATTGAGGCAGTCTATGCTAACTTGTTTATAATAAGGAATGTAAAGAATTTTTATGTTATATAATTTTTATAAATTTAAGCGCTAAATTGAATATGTGTTAAATTAACGTGAATATGTTAAAAATTTTCAAATTGAAAAAGAATTTAGGACTATTTAGAATTAAATTTTAAATAAATACTAACTATATAAGTTTTAAGGAGGTATCCTTATGGGAGAGAACAGTATTTTGAGGTGGATTTTATTCTTCTTCCTCCCGGCAGTATTTATCTATGGATTGATGCATGTGTACTCATCTAAACCTGCACAGGCAAAAAAATCTCAAGACCTTACAGCTATGGAGGAAGCAGGTAGAAAGGTTTATAACAAGTTTTGTGTAGGATGTCATGGTCCTAATGGAGATGGTAATAGTCTTGCAGCACCATTCTTCAAAGATAAACCACCAAACTTTAGAACAGCTATATTTAGATGGAAATCTACACCAGAAGGAACATTACCTACTGATGAAGATTTAATGCATATACTAAACTGGGGAATTCCTCAAACTCCAATGCCTTCATTTGCACTTGTTCCTGAAACTCAAAAAAGAGCTGTTATAGCTTATATAAAAACATTTTCTGACAGATGGAAAAAGGAAAAACCTGGAGAGTCTGTTTACAAAAATATAAAAGGTGTTCCTGATTTCTTTGGAACAAAAGAATCTATAGAAAAAGGAAAACAGCTATATGCAACAAACTGTGCTGCATGTCATGGACAGGAAGGTAGAGGGGATGGACCTGTAGCAGCTACGTTGCCAGTTCCTCCTACAGATTTAACCTACCCAGTTAGAGCTGCAGGACCAAAACCTGAAGATACTTTTAGAGTTTTAACAGTAGGTCTTGAAGGTTCACCAATGCCAGCTTTCAATTATCTTTCTGAAGAAGACAGATGGCATTTAGTATCTTATATTGCCTACTTAATGAATAAAGGTAAATAATAAGGAGGGATAAAAAATGGCTAACAATCAACAGCTTACTAACCTTGTTAATTACGGGTTAGTAAAAGCCCATATTGCAATGGGATTACTGTTTTTCATTATTGTTGCATTGATGGGATTTTTGTATTCGCTGCAACTTGACGGAATATATCCATTCCCAGGAATTGAGTTTTTATCTCCTGGAAGAGTTAGAATGATACACACTGCAGGTGCAGCTTATGGATTTTTAGTTAACCTGTTTACAGGACTTTTATACTGGGCTGTTCCTAGGTTTACAGGTTATAGAGTTTTAAGCGATGCTCTTGGATGGTTTATGTTTATAGCTCTACAGGCTGCAGTATTGATTACTGTAGTAGGTATATTATTCTTAGGTCAGGCTGATAATGTTGAATGGGGAGAAACACCTTGGTGGATTGACCCAATAATTGTATTCTGGTTATTACTACATCTTATTCAGTTTGGTGCTCCACTATTTAAAGCATCACAAAGAGGACCTTTATACGTTTCTGGATGGTACATTTCTGCAATGCTTGTATGGACACCACTTGTAGTATTTATGGGTAATCTAATTCCAAGGTTCTGGTCTGCTGGAACAGGTGCAGGAGCGGTACAGTCTACATTTATTCATGACCTTGTTGGTTTATATGTTACGCCTGTAGCATGGGGATTAATGTACTACTTTGTTCCTGTAATACTTAAGAAACCTATGTGGTCTCATGGATTATCTCTCCTTGGTTTCTGGGGACTTGCATTTTTCTATCCAATGAATGGTGTTCACCACTTCTTATGGTCTCCAATTCCTATGTTTGCTCAATATTCAGCTGTTTTTGCTACAGTTGCTATTGAGTTTGCGGTAACATCAGTTCTCATAAACTTTATGATGACAATTAGAGGTTCTGCAGAACAGTTAAAATATAACGTTCCTCTAAGATACATGTATACTGGAGCAATATTCTACTGGATTACATGTTTCCAGTGTGCTTTCCACGTTACTTTAACATTCCAAAAAGTAATCCACTTTACAGACTGGGTAACAGGACATGCACATCTTATAATGTTTGGTACTTTCGGATTATGGGTTCTTGGTATGGCAGAATATGTATGGCCAAAACTCTTTGGTAAAGAAACTATGTACTCCAAAGGAATGTCTGAAGGAGCATATTGGTTATTAGCAATAGGTGTTTTTGCTATGTTCTTTGACTTAACTGCTGCTGGACTTGTTCAGGGATTTGACTGGATTGGATTAAATCCATGGATAGATTCTGTAAACTTCTCAAAACCATTCTGGTACTTTAGAAGTATCACAGGTATTATGATGATAACTGGACTACTTATGTACGCAATTAATTTCTATAAGACAGCTACAACTGCTAAAGGATTAACTGCTGAACTCAAGTCTGAGTCAGCTTAAGGAGGGATTGAAAAATGGGTAAAATGGAAAGATTTTCATTTGTTGCACTTGTAGCTGGGATTATATTCTTCCTATTTGCCGACTTTGTTTCATGGGCTCTTCCTATGTTTGTTTTAAAAGATATTCCTATGAAAAAAGTAGAAGACCTTGCTGCTGAAGCAAAAGCTAAAAATACATCAGCATGGTCTGATTTTCTTAGACTTGCAAAAATATATTTCCCTGAACAATTCAAAAAGTATTATGGAGAACCTAATGAACAGACTTTTGCTGAAGCACTAAAAATCGGACATCACTGGTATGTAGCAGAAGGTTGTTGGAACTGTCATTCACAGGTTATAAGACCAGTTTCTAATGAAACTCTTAGATTTGGAATTCCTGGTGTATCCAACACTGTATCTTACCCTTCTGAATATCAAAATGAACTGCAAGCTCCGGTATTATGGGGAACAAAAAGAATTGGACCTGACCTTATAAGGGAAGCTGCAGTTCACGATATTGGATGGCAGGTAGCACATCTTTATAACCCTGAGTCTACTTCTCCAGGTACAAATATGCCTGGTTATCCATGGTTCTTTGAAAAAGATGAAAAAGGAAATATTGTTCCTAATAAACGTGGTTTAGGATTGCTTGTATACCTTATGTGGTTAGGTTCTTGGGAAGTAAAACCTCCTAAAGAATGGGCATTAAAAGAATAAAAGTTTGGGGCTTTTTGCCCCTTTTATCCAGGAGGATAACCGATGAGAATCAGTAAAAATCTCGTTGCACTACTTACACTTTTTATCTTTATATTTGTTGTAGGAACTGTTATAGCAGTAAGGACTGTTGCGTATCTTGAAGCTGGTTTTGAGCTTAAGGGATTTTTAGTTGAAGTAATAACATACGTTATTGCATTAACAGGGTGGTTCTTCTTATTTATTTATTCATATTTAAAGGGTGATTTTAAGGACATAGAAGCTCCTAAATACGATATTTTGGAGCTTGAGGAAAAAATTCAAGAAGCAGAAAAAGGAGGGAAAAAATAATGGCTGTAGAAAATCCAAAAGCAGTAGATAAGATTACTTATGTTACAGACGCAGTTCCAACTTGGTGGATGTTATTCTGGATTGGTTATATTATATTTGCTGTGTCTTATATTGTTTTAGAATGGATTCCTGATTTCGTTGGATGGATGTCTATTTTAGGACAGGGGCCAGAAGCAGCTGACCATTATATCTGGCAAAGAGAGTTAATGAGAGAATAACCTATTACCTATTCATAGAAGGGGGATTTCCCCCTTTTTCCTTTATTTTTTCCTTGATATAAGCCAGTAAACAATTCCAAGAGATAAAACAATAGCACTGTAAGATAATAATTCTGGGATTTTACTTGCAGAAAGAGAAGCTATAAGGATTTTTCTTATCATTGCAGCAAGAGCTAATCCAATAAAAGCACCTAATGCAAAACCTCCACCTTTTAGATGTTTTATTTCTTCTGTCATAAGTTCACTAACAGCCCAAAGGATAAGTAAACTACCTAAAACTTTAATTATTCCTTTTTCAAAGGAAACTTTCTGGAATATTAATTCATATATATCGTACATAAAAAGACCTATAACAAAAAATGACACTATTATCAAAGCAATAACTAATGTAAAATCTAATATATCTGCAAATTTCCTTGCTATATTGATTAAACGCTTTTCAACAATAGAAAAAACTCTATACTTGCTTAGTTCTTCTTCTCTGTATGCACTTGTAAGTACATCTAAATTAATATCTAATAGTTTGCCTAAGGATTCTACAAGTTGATTTCTTTCTTCAGATAAACCGTATTCTTGATTTATCTTTTTTATAAAAAATCTTCTTATAAAGTTAAAGCTTGCATTAACATAGTGAGGAGGTAAACCTATATCTACATGTTTTTCTCCAATCCTGTATAATCTTTGAAAGTATTTTTTATCATATTTTCCTGATAGAAGGTCTTTAAACCATTCTCTTAGTTTTTCTTCATGTCTTTTTTTTCTTTCTTTTGGAAGATATTTAGAAGTTTCTGGAAGATGAAATATAAATTTATAAAATTTTTCTATAAATTCATCTTCATATTTTAAAAGATTTTCTCTCATTTTTATTATGTTTCTTATGTCTTTATCTGTAAATTGGTAGTCTTTTTTTATCTGCTCGAAGTTTATCATTTATTTCTCCTTAATTATCATATAAAAGTAAGTTGCATATTTTTTTGTGTTTTTGTTTAAGCATTTAATACCTATTCTATTTTTCCACCTTTTTAAAAAAGGAATATCACTATTTGATAATAATATGTTTTTATGCTTTTGTAAATTAAGCCATCCTATCTCAGATATGTATAGTTTACAGTTTTTATATTTATCTGGATTTTTTAAAATAGCTTTAAATTTACCTGGTGGATTTTTTTCTAAAAAACCTATTTTGGGATTTATAGGTTCTACATCTAAAGGTTCTACATTTAATATATTTTTAAAATGCTTTATTGAAGCCCAACTTCCTACTATTGGTTGACGGGGAATTAAGTATTTATTTGTATTTATGCTAACGTTAAATGGGTCTTGAGTAAAGGCCGCTTTATATCCTAATTCTTTTATAACTTTTACAAATATTTCATTGTATTCTCCATATGGATAGGCATAAAACTTTGGTTTATATCCTATTAATTTTTTAAATCTACATTCTGCTCTTTTTGTGTCTTTAATTAACATATCTTCATATTCTTTTTTTGTTAATTTTTGAGGAAGCTTTGCTAATCTTTTATGAGTATATGAATGATTTCCAAATTCCACTTTTTTATATTCTTTTAGTATTTTTATTTGTTCTTTTGTAAGAAAATCTGGGTATCTCCCTACAGCTTCCATATATAAAAAAATGGTAAAAGGAAAATTATACTTTTTCAAAATATTAAAAGCTTTCATTGTTGATTTATATCCATCATCAATAGTTATTACAACAGTTTTAGGTGGGATATTTTTATTTTTGATATAAGTGTAAAGTTTTGATAAAGATACAACGTTATACTTGTTTTCTTTTAAATATTTCATTTGATTTTCAAAGGTTTTTAAATCTATAGATGTTGATGGAGATTTAGGTTCATCAAATTTATGATATATAAGAACTACCGCATAATCAGCTTTTGTTGTCTTAAATGATATTAAGTTAATAAATATAATCAGGATTAAGCTTGCAGTTATCATATTTCTCAAGATTGTTCTCCATTATTATAGTTTTAACTCTTTTTACATATTTTTTCCTAAGTGTTGAATATTTTTCAAGATAGTTAGAAAGTATTAAAGGGTCTGAATATTTTAATCTTACAAGTCTCAGTCTTTCATAAGCCCAGCTTACGTTTAGACTATATATATAATCTTCTACTGAAGATAAAATATCAGGATATTTTTTTAGATAAACTTTATTGTTTTTTGCTTTTATTTTGTTTTTTCTATTTTTTTTGAAAGTCCACATACCATACACATTGTTTGCCTCTACGAAAAATCTTGAGCTTCCCCATCCACTTTCTATAGCGGCTTGAGCTATTGCAATACTTACTGGTACTGTATTTAATCTTTTTAGTAATTCTTCTATAGAATCTGTCTTGTACTCTTTAAGCATTTGAGATAAAAATCTTTCTTCAGAGTAAGTTAATTTCTCTCCTTTTTCTAATTTTTTTCTTATAGTAATTATTCTTTTTCTTTTTGTTTTTATTTTAAAATTGGCAATTAATATTGATGGAAGTACTATATCTATAAATTTTGTCTTTTTTATTTTTACTGGAAGGTTGTTTAAAGAAGGAACTTTTTTATAAACTATAGGTAAAACACTTTCACACTCTATTTTAACAATATCTTCTACTTTATTTGCTTCTTTATATATTATAATTATGTTTTCTAATCCAGCTTCTGGATAGTAAGGTTCTGTATGTTCTTCTGTAAAAAGCTTTGGAAATATAATTATCATTATTAAAATTGAAGAAAATAGAAGTAGAAAAATTACTATATATACTTCTTTTTTGGGCTTTATTTTCATTTAGATAAAAAGGGAGGAAAAGACTCCCTTTAGTTTGACTGATTATTTTGGTTTTGGTCAAGGTAGTTTGGTCCTAACTGAGGAATGTTTCCATCCCACAGTTTTGCTCTAACTCTGAGGTCTTCTTCATCTAATGGCCATAGTGTTTGGTCTTCTCTCCATCTTGATTTTTCATCAAATTTTTCTTTTCCTCTTCTTGCTATAAAGTCATCTGCTATTTCTGATAACATTTCTTTATTTAAAACCCAGTTTCTTCTTGTATATGCTGATAAGTCATAAACATCTGTATGAATGATACAGTCTGTAGGGCATGCCTGTGTACAAAGACCGCAGAACATACATTTTGATAAATCCATATCAAAGACATCAAGAACTTTTAATCCATGATGTGGATGGTCTTCTGGTACGTCTAATTTTTTTGCTTTTATAGTAAATAGTTCAGGAACTGGACATGCAGCCTGACAGAATTTACATGCTATACATCTTGTTTCTCCCATTTCTGGTGGTTTTATTTTTAGTTTTTTCACCCAGGACATAAAATCATCTGATTCTGTCCCATCAACATTCCTTAGTCCATGAACTCCTCTAAATCTTATAGTTGGTTCTAAAACTTCGTACGGGAAGGTTACAGTTATTGTTCTTTTAAATAGATGTTTTATTGTTGTGCTTAACCCTTTCATAAAGTCTAAGAAAAATATTTTTTCTACTAATGTTTGTGGTTTTGCACCTACTTTTTTTATACCCATCTTTGTCCTCCTTATCTGTCAGTTTCTCCAACTACTGGGTCTAATGTTGATAATAAAGTAATTGCATCTGCTATAGGTCTTCCTACTATTGCTTTTGTAAATACCTGTAAGTTATAAAAAGCTCCAGACCTTATTCTAACTCTGTAGGGCTTTATACCTGCTTTTTTGTTATATATGTAAAAACCTAGTTCTCCCCTTGGGTTATCTGTAGAAGCATAAACCTCTCCTTGAGGTAGTTTCATACCTCTACCATCTATGGATATTTTTAGTTTCTTAGGATCTTCTGGTTCAAAGAAATAAGGGTCATTTTTAGAGAATTTTCTAAGTCTTTCTATACATTGTTGTATTATTCTTACACTCTGTCTCATTTCTTCCATTCTAACTAAATATCTATCATAAGAATCTCCAGTATCTCCTATAGGTATATCAAAGTCTACCTCGCCATACATATCATATTTATCGATTTTTCTAAGGTCGTATGGAACACCAGAAGCTCTTGCAACAGCTCCAGTTAAGCCGTAATCATAAACATCTTCTTCTGTAATGATGCAAACATCCTTATTCCTGCTTACCCAGATTCTGTTTCTCGTTAAAAGCCTTTCATAATCATTTATTCTTTCTGGAAGGTCTTTGATAAAAGCTTCAATAGCATCTAAAGCTCCATAAGGTAAATCAGCAAAAACACCTCCAATTCTAAAGTAGTTTATAGTAAATCTTGCTCCTGTTATTCCTTCAAAAATATCCATTATTTTCTCTCTTTCTCTGAATGTGTATAAAAACATTGTTAAAGCACCAAGGTCAAGAGCATATGTACCAAGCCATAGCAGGTGAGAATTTATTCGTGAAAGCTCAGCCATCATTGTTCTAATCCATTTAGCTTTTTCTGGAACCTTTTCGTGAATGCCCATAAGCTTCTCTGCTGCTACTACATAAGCATGATTTTCATTAATAGCTGCTATATAGTCCATTCTGTCTGTATATGGTATAAACTGTTGATAACCTATATTCTCGGCTATTTTTTCTACACCTCTATGAAGCTGACCGATGATAATATCACATTTTTGTACATATTCACCATCAAGGTCAAATAAAAACCATATTGTTCCGTGAGTACCAGGATGAAGAGGTCCCCAGTTAAGTACTATTTGCGAGCTTTTTTTAGGCATTCTGGCTTTTTGGGTTATTTCTAAATCTTCAAGAGTAGGTATTGCTGTATGCATTCTTGAGTAGTTAAATAAACCTTCTAACTGGTCTCCTCTTTCGGCTTCATTTAAAGATGGAAGTTCAACTTCTTCATAACCTTTTAATGGAAAATCTTTTCTTAATGGGTGATATGGATAAGTTTCCCACATAAACATCCTTACTAAATTTTCATGTCCTTCGAACTTTATACCAAACATATCATAAGCTTCTCTTTCTGCCCATTTTGCTCCAGGCCATATCTGTGTTAATGTAGGTAGTTCCTCATTAGTTGCCCATGTCTTTACAATAATTCTTTCTTTGTATTCTGGTGAAAATAGTATTATAACTCCTTGAAATCTTGGGTTTGATTTTACGTCGTGGTCTATTATTGTAAGGTCTATAAACATTTTAAATTGATATTCTGGGTCTTCTTTTAAAAATTTCAGGAAGGAAATTAAGTTTTCTTTTGGAACTTCTACAGTAGTATATCCATTATTTTCATTTACTGTGATATTTTCAAACTTTTGTTTAAGTTTTTCAGCTTTTTCTAAGCTTATCCACGACATTAATTCACTCTCCAAAAAATTTTTTCAAACACTGTTATAAAATTTTAATCCTTTGAATAGATTTTAGCAAGAAGTTAACTTGCTAGTTTGTGATTTTTTTCAAACTGTTTTATTTGATGGTAAGGCATAGGTTTTGCTAGATAAAATCCTTGCCCATATTTAATTCCTATTTCTTTTACTTTTATGAGTATATCTCTGGTTGCTATAAATTCAGCTATTGTTATTACTCCTATATTAGTGGCAAAATCGTGGATTGTTTTTACTGTCTGATATGTAAGTTCATCTTTTGTTATATTTTTTATGAGAGAAGCATCTATCTTTAGATAATCTACTTTCAGATTTATAAGATGTGTGAAGTTTGAATATCCTGTGCCAAAGTCATCTATAGCTATTTTATATCCTGCCTGTTTTAATTCCTGAATGATTTCCCTAAATAAGTTATAGTTTGTTATTTCTTCTGTTTCTAAGATTTCAAGTATTACTCTTGATACTATGTCTTTATTTTCTTTAGCTTTGTTTATAAGGAAATCTATTATAGATTGATTAACTATGTCTTCTGCTGATAGATTTACTGCAATTTTTATATCAGAATTACTCTTTAGTATACTAAAGTTTTTCTCCAACACTTTTTGGGTTAATTGAGAGTATAGTAATGTACCTTTTATTTCAAATAGAAACTGTGATGGATATATAAGCTTACCTTTTTTGTCTACTAATCTTACAAGAGCTTCATAATGGAGTACTTCTCCAGTTTCTAAATTTAGTATTGGTTGATATTCACATAGGATTCTACTTTCTTCCAGTGCATCTTTAATATCATTTATAGAATATAAACCTGTTCCTATTTCTTCTGAGTACTTTATGAGCCTATTTTTTCCTTCTTTTTTTGCTTTATATAGTGCTATGTCTGCTGATTTTATTGCCTGTTCTAAAGACCTTGCTTTTTCAGCATCTTCATAAAGCCCTATTGATACTGTAACTTTTAGCTTATCTGTGTTTCCTATATTTATAGGGTGGTTTGCTATCTGTTTTCTTAATTTTTCAAGAAGTTTTATAGGGTCTGCTATATCTTTTTTTATAAATAGTAAAAACTCTTCTCCTCCATATCTAATTATTATATGTTCTTTATCTTTTAGTATTTCTTTTAGTCTGTGTGCTATTGTTTTTAGTATTATGTCTCCAACATCATGCCCATAGGTATCATTTATTGTTTTGAAATTGTCTAAATCTATAAGTGCAATAGCATAAGATGATAAATCTATATATGGACTTATGTCGTTAAGATAGTTTCTATTGTATACTCCTGTAAGAGGGTCTATAAATGTTCTTTTTCTAAGTATTGAGTATTTATATAACTGGAACATTACAAATCCTAACAATCCAAGAGTTATAACTATAAATACAAATAGGAAAACTCTTAAACTATCTATAAGAGCATTAATCTGTTTTAATTTTGATACTGAGAAATCTACAGCAAGTATAGCTCTAACTTCATTATTTTGTATAATAGGTGATAAATAAGTAATCCATAAGCTTTTTAACTTTGATTGTTTTATAAGAACATCTGTTTTTGTAGTGAATATTTCATACCATTGGGGATTAAAAACATCAAATTTCTGATTTGGTCTTGCTTTTTCTTCCTTTGAACCATCAGCTAAAAATCTGAATTTACCATCTTTGTCTTTAAAGATTATATATACGTACTTTATATTTTTAGTCACTAAAAGTGATAGTATGTCTTCTATCTCTTTTCTTAGATTTTCATTTTTTAAAAGAGATTGTACTATATCCATGTTTTTCGTTTTTTTAATTACTATGCTTTTTGTATTGTTTGCTATTGTTGTTATTTCATCAATTACCAGTTTACTTAGTTCTTCTTCTAATTTTTTCTTAAAAGAAGGAGCTGCTATATATAGACTTATAAGCACAGATACTGTTACTATAAGCGATATTACCAGTATATAAGGTTTATTAAATAAGTTGCTATTTCTATTTACCATATCTGCTCTTCTATGTATTTTGAATAGCTTTTAGGTAATTTAATTTGAAATTGTTTAAGTCTAAAACTTACAAATACAAGGTTTGGTCTTCCTTTGTACCAGAATAAAGCTCCTATAAAGTTTTTATTTTCTTTTAAAAGAGAGTATCTTAGAGCTATCCCTGGAATTTTCTTTTTACAGGAAGAAAATATTATATCTTTTTCCTCTTTAGCTATTATTATATCTGCTTTATTACAATCATCTACAACTATAAGCTTTTTAGCATACTTTTTTATATAGTTTTTGTCATAACCAATGACAAAGACTTTTGCAGGTTTTTTCTTTGTGATATCTACAGATATTTTTTCTAAGATTTTAACTTCTATAATTATTTCTTGCTTTGAGCGTAGAGTTTCAGCTTTTATATGTAAGTTAAATATGCTACATAAAAACAAAAAAATTATAGCTATATATTTGTTCATTTTTTAAAAACTGCTCACCAGCGATATATATATATTTCTATCTAAAGAAGGATATTTTTTTATCTGGGATAAACCTACTATATATGGTATTTCCAGTGATTTGTTTAGAAGATTTTCACCTCTTATTCCTAAGGATAATTTTTCGTTTATTCTGTATTTTACTGCAACAGTAAGGTCTATCCCATCATCTATATCCAAATCCCAAAATCTATATCCTTCTCTATAAATTATACCAAGGTATGTATCGATTTTTCCAAATCTTTCAAATATATGAAATCCTGCTCCTTCTTTTGAAGAAAATGGTAATAAATCTTTATTCGGATCTATTTTAAATATATCAAGTAATATTTTTCCTGTTTTACTTATTTTTAGTTTGGAGTATATAGAATAAAAGGTAAAACTTAAATCTTCATTAAGGTTTTGGAATTTAAGAGCAACAGGGTCGAAATATATTCCGTTTGTTATAAACATCTTACCAACAGCTAAGATTATATCGCCTTTTTTGTATTTCTTTTCCAGTTCAAAGGTTATAAGTTTATTTTTTTGAATTTTTATTTCAGGATTACTTGCTACTTCTATAAAGGCTGTAGGTACAAAGAAACTTCCTCCAAATATTTTGTAATATATATTTCTGGGAAGTTTATGAACGAGTTCTGCTTTAATCATAAATCCCTTTATATCGTCATAAGGTTCTTTTCTTTGATAGCTATCATATCTAATACCTGCAACAAAGAATATTTTGTTATTTATTTTCGACTCTCCTTGTGCAAGTAAAGATATATAATCTTCTTCTGCTCTTCCTTTTAAGAAAAAGGGAGTAAGGTCTATAAGGTTTCCTTCTTTTGTGAATTTGTAGCCTCTTTTTTTGTATATTCCAGAAATAAATAGTTTATTGTTTTTAAAGCTGTACTCTTTTTGAATAAAAACGTTAGATGAGTATTCTTTTGATATAACTTTTGCATCTTTAAATATAAATCCTGGTTGAGGTATACAGCTTAAAACTCCCGTATTGTCTCTTTCATGGGTATCAAATTTTATATCATCAAAAGAAAATGTTAATTTTAATGATTTATCATCTAATAAGTAGCTATTGATTGATATGTATTTGTGAAAACTCTTTACTTTACCATAATCAAGACTGTTATCTAAAGCAGAACCTATAAAAGCATCATAGTTTTTATTCATATAACCTGATTCTAAATTTATGCTTTTATAATTAAGCTGAAAGTAAGCGTATCTTATATTGGAATCTCTTGATAGATTTCCATAATCTTTTCTATCAAATTCTGAAAGATTAAACATAAACATATACGAAAGGTTGTTTTTTATTTCTCTAGCATCGTATATGCTAAATCCATATCCTTTCTTAAAATCTTTTGATATTCTGGTATAAACTACGTTTTCTTTAGTTGGGTCTTTTGTATAAAGCTTTATGAGAACGCTTGCATATTCATTTCCAAATTTTATTGCTGATTCACCAAGATATATTTCTATATGGTCTATGTTGTCTAAAGGAATATTATCCCATATACTAAATGGAGTTCTTGTTGATACGGTGCTTACTTCGTGGTCGTTTATGAAAAGTCTTATTGTTGTTGCGTTTTCAAAAAATAGTAGAGAATAATTAAATAGATATCTTCCATATCTATCTGTATAAACATGATAGAATTTGATAGTTTTTAGGACATCTTTTAGAGTGTAAGCCTGCATTCTTTCAAGGTCTTCTTTTGAGAATAAGATTACATGGCCTTCTCCTTCCTGAACAGTTTTGTACTCTAATCTTCCAACCTGTTCATATTTTTCAAGTAATGCAGAGATGCTTTCATCAGCAAAACAGTTAAACAAAATACCTGAGAGTAAAATAAATTTAAAAATTTTTCTCATTAATACTCCTTAGTTTTAAGAAGTTTATAAAAGGACAAATAAAGTCCATGATTTTTTGCAAGTGGTAGGTTTTCCTTTATTATAATTTCGGCTTTATCTTTATTACCTAAAGCTAAATAAGATTTTGCCGTAAAGTATACACTTTCAAGATAGTTTCTCATATTTCCAATTTCTTTAAATAAATATGCAGATTTTTTTAGATGCATTATAGCTTTCTTAAAATCTCCTATTTTATAGTATGATAGACCAATATTAAACAAAATTAAAGCCTGATAGCTTTTTCTTAATTTTTCCTTTTTTGCTAATTCTAAAGCATTCTGGTAAGTATTTAAAGCTTTTTTGTAGTTTTTGTTTTCAAAATATATATTTGCAATGTTGATAAGTATTATTGGTATCATTTTAGCATTATTATTTTTTTTAGCAAATTCTAATGATTTTTTAAAGTATTTTAAGGCATAATCACTTTTTCCTAAATTCCTAAAAATTTCACCTAAAAGGGTATAACTATAAACTATCCATCTATAATTTTTCTTTTTTTCTGCATATTCTACAGCTAATCTTGTATATTTTAGAGCATTATTCATGTCGTTTATAGAAAAATATGCTATTCCAAGATAATAGTAAGATTCAGCTATGCCTTTTTCATTATTATATTTTTTTGAAAGTTTAAGAGTTTCCTTTGAATTTTCTATCATACATTTATAGTTTCCCTGTTCATAACATTCCCAAGATTGCTTTAGCAATTGGTCTATCCTCTGATTAAAATTTTTTGAGTTTAAGCCGAAAACGTTATACGACAAGAATATGATGGACAAAAGGATATGTAGCATGGAAAAGACCTCTGAAATTTTGATATTTGAATATAAAAAAATTAAAAACTATATCAATACCATTCTATGATTTATATAAGGATTATTTTTCTGGTACTTTTCTTTGTTTCATATATCTACGCACAGGACATAGAGTATCTGTTTAAAAAGTATGTTCAGTTGAGTCAGCCTTATAAAAAAACCTTAAAGGAAACTTTAGGACATTATATCGTTTATACAAGAGAAGATATAGAAAAGATGGGAGCATACAGGCTGGTAGATTTACTAAAATCTGTACCTTTTGGAAGTATGCTTCCTAATCTATTTGGATTTGCTACTTATAACTTTGGTGGTATATATGATTATGTTCCTTTTTATACTAAACTTTATATAAATGACCATGAGGTTTCATCTTTATACTTTGGTTCGCCTTTCGTTGTATGGGAGGATATTCCTCTTGATAATATAGACCATGTTGAAGTTTATTTTTTTACAGGTGCTACAGCTATAGGAAATGAACCTACAGCAATGATAATAAAGCTTTACACAAAAGACCCTACATTAGAAAACATTCCTCTATACGCAAGACTTGGTACTTCAAGTAGAGGAGGTTATGATACGTCATTTTTATTTATGAACCATACAGGTAATTTGTCTTATCTGGTGATGTTTAATCAAAAATTTAATGATAAAAAGGATTTGTATTTAGGTGGTAGACATGTAAAAAGAGATAGCCTAAACAGATATATATACGCACAGGTAAAGTATAAAGATACTTCTGTAGAGTTTGGAGAGGGTCATATAAATCGTTATCCATTTCTTGGATTTGCTTTAGACGGTACTCCTGATAGTGGAAAGGTGTTCATAAGTGAAAGATATATACATTTAACTCAAAAATTTTTAGATGATAAATCATTAAAACTAAATATTTCCTTAGATAATAATTACAGAAATTTTTATATATCAAATCAGAATTTAATTTATATTCCTGCATTCTGGGATAATACAGATTTGTTGAATAATCCAGTTTACTATGATGAAAAAATAAACTTTTTTAAATATAACTTTTATCTATCAAAGATTTTTAAAACGAAACATCATAATCTTTTAGTTGGTAGCAATGTTAAGTACTATGATTATAGAATAAGGTGGAGAAATTATATAACTGCTTCTGGTAGTTCTATGCACAGAAAATATATAACACCTTTTACTAAAGAAAAAGTGTTCTCATACTTTGTAGAAGATATAGTAAAACTTAACAAAAAGAATGTAGCAATAGTATCAGTTAGATACGATGACTATAGAAGAAATGGTGGATTTAAGGACTACAAAGAGTACGTAGCTAGGGTTGGATATGTTTATGCGCCAAGTAAAAAGTTTACATGTAAAGTCTTTTTCCAAAGGTATTATATAGCTCCTTTTTTCTACCATATAGACTTTGCTCAAAGAGACTTAGACACTCAAAAAGTACCTTATTATGTATCTACAGAGTTTTTATTTAAGAAAGAGAATGAAAATTTATCTATTATTATTGGAACTGCAAAGCTAAAAGATACTCTTACAATGAAAGAACCGTTAATTTTTTCTAACGATAAGAAGAATTATTATCCATCAATTTTAAGTATAACTTATGATAAAAAAATTGATAATTTTAGAATTGTTCTTAATTACTTTAAGCAATCAAATATAGGAGTTTACTCACCTAAAAGTGGAGGATATATAAAACTATTTAATTTTGGAGAAAACTATGATTTTTATACAGAGCTGATTTATAGAAGTAGTATATCTTTTAACCTTTTTGATAAAAGAGTAAAGGTAGATGACTCTTATGATTTAAATGTATCTTTAAAGGTAAAGTTAGACAAGAAAAAATCATTAACTTTTAAGGGCGAAAATCTTCTTAATAAAGGCATAAAATATCCATTTTATATTCCTCTTCTAGATACAGTAAAATATATTCCTACCTTTGACAGAACTATTTATATTGTCTTTGAATATAATCTTTAGTTTAACTTTTTTGAAATTTTCAATTACTATAATATTTTATTTTTCAAAAATCTCTTAAAAAGGAATCTACTATGAGAAAACTTAAAGTGGCTTTTTACACTCTTGGCTGTAGAATGAACCAGTTTGAAACTTCTGGTATAGAAGAGTCTTTTGAAAAAAAAGGATATGAGATAATAGACTTCAAAGAAAAAGCAGATATATATGTGATTAACACATGTACTGTTACAAATGATGCAGATAGAACATCAAGGAAAATAATAAGGCAGGTTAAAAGAAGAAACCCAGATGCTTTAGTTGTAGCAACAGGTTGCTATGCACAGGTTTCACCTATGGAACTTGCAAAAATGGAAGAGATAGACCTTGTAATTGGTAATTCAAATAAAAATGCAGTATTGGAGTTTGTAGAAGATTATTTAAATAAAAAATATGAAGATAAAGTTTTTGTAGATAATATTTTTAAAGAAAATGAGTTTAAATCTTTTCAGATAAGTACATTCTATGAAGGAACAAGACCTATTTTAAAAGTTCAGGAAGGGTGTAATAGTTTCTGTACATTCTGTATCATTCCATATGCAAGAGGAAAAGTAAGAAGTGCAAAAATCAAAGATATCGTTAATCAGGCTAAAATCCTTGTAGATAAAGGATATAAAGAAATAATACTTACAGGAACACAGCTTTCTCAATTTGGTTATGACCACAGGGAAGGTTATCTGGTAGATTTACTTTTAGAGCTTATTAAAATAAAAGAGTTAAAAAGGGTTAGACTATCTTCTATGGGGATAAATGAGATTGATAATCGTCTTTTGGATGTTCTTATAAATGAAGAAAAAATCGCTCCACATTTTCATCTATCTCTGCAGTCTGGAGATGATAGAGTTTTACAGGATATGAAAAGAGGATATACAGTGAAAGAATATGCGCATATAGTAAATACTATAGTAAGTAAAAGACCAGAAACAGCTATCGGAACAGATATAATAGCTGGATTCCCTACAGAAACTGAAGAAGCTTTTCTAAATACAGTAAAATTAGTAGAAGAACTTCCATTTGCATATATACATGTATTTACATACTCACCAAGAAAAAATACAAAAGCAACCAAGTTAAGAGATATTGTTTCTCCTAAAGAGAAAAAAAGAAGAACAAATGTTCTTATACAGTTATCTAAGAAAAAAAACTATCAATTTAGGAAAAATTTCCTTGGAAAAACTATAAAAGATGTTCTAATTCTTTCTAATAAAAATGGTAAAAAGTTTGGTATTTCTGGAAATTACATTCATATGTACATAGATACAGACAAGAATACAAACCAGCTTATAGATGTAAAGCTTGTAGATATAGGTAAAGAAAAAGATGAAAATTATGCTGTTGAAGTTCAGTCTTTGGATTTTGTGGCAGTATAAATCTTTATAAAAACTTTTATAAGATGGTATGTGATAACGATAAAAATAAATAAAAGAATAACAGCAAGTACACCAAATAAGTTAAAATTTTCCATTTAATCTCCTTAATGAAAAATTATTTATCTGATAAATAAAATTAAAATTTTGATTTTTCTATTTCAACTATAGACAATGTTTCAGAAAGTAGTATCTCTGATATAGAAATATTTAGTTCTTGAGATATTTCTTTTACTTTATCGTAAGCTTCCTTTTCAAAATATAAAATCAGACTGTATATCTGTCCGAGAATACCTTCTTTTTCTAAAAGAGCTTTTTTTACAGAATCTTCTACAGCTATTTCTGAAAGCAGTTTTTCAAGAGGTGCTTTGGTAATAACATCAAGATTGGAAAGTAAACCGACAAGATATGCCTTGTCCTTTTCTTCTTTATCGGTGCATACTTTTTCGCACAGCTTTTCCATCATCTTTGCTCTTAGTAAAGCCTGTATAAAATATGGATTATTTTTTATGTCCGTATAATCTTCAGAGTAAATCATATATAATACCCATCTTTTTAAATTATTTAATCCAAGTAAGACAAGGGCTTTTCTTATTGAGGAAACCTGAGTACTTAAAGAATTATAAGCAGAGTTTATAAGCTTTAATAATTTATAACTTAAGTCTGGACTTTTTTTAAAGATACTTTCTATCTGAGTTATATCTGGGTTTTTTATTATCTTATTGTAAAGATTTATAAGATTTGCCTTTGAAGGTGATATTTGATTGCTGTCTTCTATCTTTTCTTTATCTGTTAAAAACTCTCCGCAAAAGTAATCAAACCCATAATTTTTAAATTCATTAAATTCATTTTTATTATTTACATTTACAGCCATAATTTTCTTATCTTTTTGATGAAGAAACTCAAGCATATTTATAAGGTATTCTTTTTTTTCTACATATTTTTTTGGATTTATTTCTACAATATCTACACAGTTTAAAAAACTTTCATTAAATAGATTTTCATCTATAACAAATTTAAAGCCCTGTTTTTTTAGGAACTCCAAATGTTCAAGTGTATCAAAAGAAGGATTTATGTTTAAAAGCTCAAAATATATTTTTTCTTTAGAAATAAAAGATATAAATTCGTTTCTTATAATCTCGTCATTTACAGGAATAAAAACAGGTTTTCCTCCAGAGAAACTATCAATACCAAAGTCAATTATGTATTTTAGTACTTTTTTTGATATACTGCTGTTTGTAAAAGGATTAATATCATCTACAATCTTTTTCTCTAAAAAGTTAAGCTTATATCCATATATTTGGAAATTTTCATCTACAACAGATAATCTTAAAACAAAAATTCCCTCCTGAGTTAGGTTCATAATTTTTTCTCCGATTTTTCCTTTTTAAAGATTTCGTATAAAATTTTCAATAAATTAGAATGAATTAGCTTAGTTTAGGTAGTTTCCAATTGTATAAAATAGCTACTATTCTTATCATAAAAACTACAATACTGCACAAAATACTTGCAGAGGTTAAATCTAATCCTGAAAGGATAGATATATAAAAAACTATTGCACCTATAATTGCACAGCTTGCATAAAAATCATCTCTAAGAACGGTAGGGATTTTTCCTAAAAGGATATCACTTATAATCCCACCGCCAACACCTGTAAGCGTGGCTAGTATTATTATTCCAAAAAAAGAAACATCTGCATTGTACGCAATAATAGCACCTGTTGTAGTAAATGCTGAAAGACCAATAGCATCTGGAATTAGTATAAAGTATCTATTTCTTATATCTTCTTTGAATATTTTATGTAAAACTACAGCCATCCATACACCTACTAAAGCAAAACTCATATCCTCAACAGACTTTAAAGCATTTGGTACATTATTAACTAAAAGGTCTCTTGTAATTCCTCCACCTAAAGCAGTCATTATTCCAAGAACTGTTATACCAAATAAATCAAGATTTTCTCTTATCGCTTTTATAGAACCTGTAATAGCAAATGCAAGTAAACCTATAAGGTTCATTACAAAAAACACATTTTCAGCCATATCTTAGACCTACTGTATTTAGATTTGTTTTAAACAATTATAATTAAGTTGTAATTTTCTACAGATTTTATATAATATTTATCTACAATTCATTATGCGAGCGTGGCGGAACTGGCAGACGCGAGGGACTTAAAATCCCTTGGCCGAAAGGCCGTGCGGGTTCGACTCCCGCCGCTCGCACCACTTTTATTGTTTAATAGAAAATTCTTTTAATTGACTATAAAGTTCTGCGATGCTTTTTTTTAGTGTAGGGTGAATAAATTCAGGTTCTAAGTCTTTAAGTGGTTTTAAAACAAAATCCCTTTCATGCAGTCTTGGATGAGGGATTATAAGACTTTTAGACTGTATAACTAAATCTTCATAAAAAAGAATATCTATATCTATTTCTCGTGGTCCCCACCTATATCTGTAAATTCTACCTACTTTTTTTTCTACTTTTTTAGTAAAAGCAAGTAGCTCAAATGGAGAAAGCTGTGTATAACCACAAATAACAGCGTTTATAAATGTAGGTTGGTTTTCTATTCCTACAGGTTGCGAAATATAAAATTTAGAAGTTTTGATATTAAATATTTTTGTACTTAAAAGTTTTATTGCCTCTTTTATATTTTTTTCTTTATCCCCTACATTAGAACCTAAACCTAAAAAGATTTTTTTCATTAGCTTTATAACCTTGCTTACAATATCAACATTAATATT
>JALSSG010000047.1 GCA_026984355.1 Hydrogenothermaceae bacterium | reverse complement strand
TATGCAAGATAATATAGAACTTAGATTTTTATCTACAAACAGGTACTCTTTAGGTGAAATTGTTTCCTTTACTATAAAGGATAATAAATATTTTTTATTTGATAATAGAGGAAGAAGAATTTAGTTAATGTTTAAAATTATTAAGTATATTTATCACCACCTGATTCCAGCCTTGACTCCCAGGATACTCAGATTTAATCAGATTTTTACTACTAAAACTTTCATAAGTCCCATCATATTTCTTTATAAGAACTGGAATATCAACTACTTCTAACATAGGAATATCATTTTTACTATCTCCAATCCCTACAGATATTACTTTTTCACCTGTGTTTTTTTCAAAGATATCTTTTACTATCTTTACAGCTTTTCCTTTATCCTGATTTTCACCAATAAAGTGATAAAATCTTCCACCTTTTGTAATCTTTATTCCTCTTTCCTTGGCTTTTTTTTCTAAAAAAGAAAGTTTGTCTTCCTCATATAAAACAAAAGGTTCTGTAAATTCTCTCTCTTTAGCTAATTTAGCTTCTTCTATAGAAAGACCTGTGAGATTTGCAATCTCCTCTACAGACATAAAATAAAAACCTTTTAATTTCACTTTTTTGATAATATCCTTTTCAAATTCAACAATTTCTCTATAGCTTTTTCCAAGCTGAATAAGACAGTAGTTTTCTACGCTAAGGCAGTTTTCTATGTGAAAGTTTCTATATCCTTCTGGAAAAAATATTCCTCCTCCATTTTCACTTATGAAAGGTTCTTTTATATCAAGTTTTTTTTGGATTATTTCTATCTCTTTTCTTGTTTTGCTTGTGGTAATTATAAGAGGAATTTGATTTTTTTTTATCATTGAAAGGGCAGGTTTAGCCTTTTCAAAAGAGTAAGTATAGTGGTCTAATAGTGAACCATCAAGGTCTGTAAAGATAATGAGCATTCCTAACAACTCGCTTTAGAGACCACATTTTTAGGTTTTCCTTCTACTAAACAAGAAAATAGATTTTCTACAGTTATATCAAGTATTCTATGTAAAGCATCCTTTGTACTGTAAGCTATATGGGGAGATATAATAACATTTTCTGACTGGAGAACAAAATATTTATCTATAGCTTTTTTGATTTTTATTGCTGTTATGTCTCCTCTTTTTAACTCTTCTTCTTCAGGCAAAACTTCTTCTAATTCTACAGTATCTAACGCTACACCACCTGCTAATCTTCCTTCTTTTAGAGCTTCTACTATAGCTTCAAGTTCCACTATAGACCCTCTTGAAGTATTTACCAACATAGCATCAAGTTTAGTCAATTTTATATTGAACTTATTTATAAGATAGTGAGTAGACTTGTTATAGGGAAGATGTATCGTTATTATATCAGCATTCATAAGAAGGTCTTCAAGTCCTACATATTCAACACCATACTTTTGTATTAAATCTTCTCTTCTAGTTCTGTCATATGCAAGTATTTTCATACCAAATCCATGAGCTATTTTAACTACATGACTTCCTATTCTACCTGTTCCTAAAATCCCTATGGTTTTTCCCATAATATCTATACCTGTTAATCCCTCCCTTGAGAATATACCTTTAGATGTTCTTTCTATCATAGGTTTTAGTTTCCTTGCAAGGGCTAAAATCAACGCAAAAGTATACTCTGCTACAGTATTATCGCCATAACCAGGAACATTACTAACTATTATCCCTTTTTGATTTGCGTATTCAATATCAATATGGTCATAACCAGCAGACCTTGTTACTATCATTTTTAGATTTGGAAGGCTATCAATAATATCTTTTGTAATTTTTGAATATATAAAAACACTTATAGCCTCAGCGTCTTTGATTTTATCTATAATTGATTTATTCAAAGGCTCTTTAAAAAATTCAATATCAGCCTGCAGTCCTTTTTCTCTTATAACTTTTTCTATATATAGCCTTTCCCAATCTTCTATTTCAAAAAAGTAGATTTTCATAAAATCCTCCTATATTTGTTATAATAAATTTACACCACTCATTTAGGAGGAAGCAATATTGTCAGCTATTAAAGGAAAAGTTTGGAAATTTGGAGATGATGTAAACACTGATGAAATAATACCAGCAAGGTATCTTGTTACAACAGACCCTAAAGAGCTTGCAAAACACGTAATGGAAGATATAGACCCAGAATTTTCTAAAAAAGTACAACCGGGGGATATAATTGTTGCAGGAAAGAACTTTGGTTGTGGCTCTTCAAGAGAGCATGCACCTTTAGCTATAAAAGGAGCAGGAGTGTCAGCAATTGTAGCTGAATCTTTTGCAAGGATATTCTTTAGAAATGCCATAAACCTTGGTATACCAGTTATCGAATCTGAAGAAATAGCAAAAGAAACAGAAGAAGGAGATATATTAGAGATAGATATGAAGCATGGTATAGTAAAGAATATCACCAAAGGTAAAGAATACAAAATAAAAGAACTACCTGAAAGTCTTCAAAAAGTTTTAGAAGCTGGCGGTCTTATGGAATATGCGAAATCCCAGCTTAAAGGTGATTAATGCATGGGTTTGAAAATATACTTGTGCCTATAGATTTTTCGGATATAACTGATGCTGTTATTGATTCTGCAGAATTTTTAGCAAAACATTTTAATTCAAAAGTTTATTTATTATTTGTAATAGAGCACTTATCTCCTCTTGTTTATATAAAAAACTTAGATGTATTTTTTGAGCCTGATGAAGAGGAAATTTTAACTCTTGCAGAAGAAAAGCTAAAAGAAGAAACATTAGAAAATCTAAGAAGTTATCAGAAAAAATTTCAAGAGCAAGGAGTTAAAACAGAAATTTTTATAGAAACTGGTGATGTTGTTGAAACAATTCTTGATTTTTCAGAAGAGTGTAATATAGACCTTATAGTTATAGGAAGTCATAGAAAGGGACTTATTGACAAGCTTATACTGGGAACTGTATCAGAAAAAATCATATCAAAAGCAAGTAAATCTGTACTTGTAATAAAGGGAAAGCCTTTAAATAAAATAGAAAAAATTTTGTGTGGTTATGACTTTTTACCAAATTCTAAAGAAGCACTAGAAACAGCAAAAATTTTAGCAAAAAAATTTAACGCAATAATAAGAATAATCCATGGCGATGCTGATGAACCTTTTGCTCATTTTAAGGGAATATATGAGAAGGTTTTAGAAAGGAAAAAAGATATACTAAATAAAATAAAAAAACAGATGGAACAGGAAAATATAACCATGGATTATGAAATCCTAAAAGAACCTCCTTCAGAAGCCATAATAGATGAAATTCATATATATCAACCTGATATTGTAGTTCTTGGAAAAAGAAAAACTTCTGCAGTAAAAAGATTATTCATAGGTACTACAGCTTCTAAAGTAGTAAAAGAAGCAAACATTCCAGTAATTATTGTAAGGAGAGATAACAATGAAAACTAAAATACTATTATTACTTGCTTTTAGCTTTGTATATAGTTCATGCAATCTTTCTGCTGCATCAGTAAAAAATTTTCTAAATATTAAGACAGAAAATCCATACTATTATTACGTTGCCTGTGAGTATGAGAAGAAAAGTAAAAATCTTGATTTAGCGTACCAGTACTGCAAAAAAGCCCTTGAGGTTATGCCAGATACTTTTCTTTTATATAAAGAAACAATAACTTTAGCACTACACCTTGGAAAAAAAGAAGAAGCCTTACAGCTTTTAAAAGAGTTAAAGAAAAAATTCAAAGATAAACCTGAAGCTTATAGTTTTATAGCAAGTGTTTATAGAAACATAGGTAAACCAGAGAAAGCCAAAGAAATTCTAGAAGAAGCTCATAAAAAGTTTCCTAAAGATGAAAAAATCATTACAGAACTGATTAATATTTATATAAATCTAAAAGAGTTTGAAAAAGCTAAAAAATTACTACTTGAATTTGCTGTTTTTTCTGATGAAAAACCAAAAATATACTACACTCTTGCACGTATTTATCTGATAGAAGGAAATAAAGAAAAAGCTATTGAGTTTTTAGAGAAAGCATTTGAGCTAGACCCAACGTTTAAACCTGTATATGTCCTTCTTGGAGAAATTTACAGACAGTCTAAACAGTTTGATAAAGCTGAGAAGGTATACAAAAAAGTTTTAGAAGTAAAACCAGATGATTTAGAAGCATTAAACAGACTATTTCAAGTTTATATAGACCAAGGTAAATATAAAGAAGCCGAAAAAGTTATAAACAAAATTACAATGCTAAATCCTTCCAACAGACAAGCATTACTAAAAAAGTTTCTTCTTTATCTAAAAGAAGGTAAAGCACAGGAAATAGTTAAAGAAATGGAGGAACTTGCCAAAAAAAGACCATACGATGACTTTGTAAAAATCATTCTTGGTATGGCATACGAAAGTGTAGGAAGATATGAAGATGCTAAAAAAATATACCTTAAAGTATTAGAAAAAGACCCTAAAAATGAAGAGGTTTTAGAAAGACTTGCAAATGTATATATACAGCTAAAAGAATATAAAAAAGCAATAACAACTCTTAAAAAACTGCTATCTATCAGACCAAGCGATTATAAAATTTATCTTATGATGGCTGATATAGCCGATAGAATGG
>JALSSG010000046.1 GCA_026984355.1 Hydrogenothermaceae bacterium | reverse complement strand
GACCTTATTGAAATCATAAAATCAGTTGAAGAACCTGGTAAATTAGCAGACCTTGTAGCATCAATACTTGACATAAAACCAGAGGAAGCACAAAAACTCCTTGAAATAGTTGACCCAGTAGAAAGATTAAGAGAAGTTCACAATCTATTGTTAAAAGAAATAGGAATACTTGAAATCCAACACAAAATCAGAGTAGCTGCAAGAGAATCTATGGAAAAAGACCAAAAAGAGTATTTCCTCCGCCAGCAGATAAAAGCTATTCAAGAAGAGTTGGGAGAACTTGATGAGAAAAAAGAAGAGATAGAAAACTACAGGAAAAAAATAGAAGAATCTGGAATGCCACCAGAGGTAAAAGAGGAAGCAGAAAAACAGCTTAAAAGACTTGAAAAAATGCATCCAGATTCAGCAGAAGCTGCTGTTATAAGAACATATTTAGACTGGCTTGTAGAACTTCCATGGAATAAAAGAACTAAAGATAAACTAGATTTAAAAAGAGCAAAGAAAATTCTTGATAAAGACCATTATGACCTTGAAAAAGTCAAAGAAAGAATATTAGAGTATCTTGCAGTACAAAAACTAAAAAGAGGAAGAGGGATAAAAGGACCTATTTTATGCTTTGTAGGACCACCAGGAGTAGGAAAAACATCTCTTGGAAAATCCATAGCGAAAGCTTTAGGTAGAAAATTTGCAAGAATATCTTTAGGTGGAATAAGAGATGAGGCAGAAATCAGAGGACATAGAAGAACATACGTAGGTGCATTACCAGGAAGAATTATTCAAGCAATAAAACAGGCAGGTACTAAAAATCCAGTAATTATGCTTGATGAAGTAGATAAAATAGGTATGGATTTTAGAGGTGACCCAGCCTCTGCTTTACTTGAAGTATTAGACCCTGAACAAAACAAAAACTTTGTAGATTTATACTTAGGTGTCCCTTTTGATTTATCAGAAGTGATGTTTATATGTACAGCAAATAGAATAGATACTATACCAAGACCTTTATTAGACAGAATGGAAGTAATAAGAATTCCCGGATATTCAGAAGAAGAAAAACTGTATATTGCAAAAAATTACCTTATACCAAGACAGCTAAAAGAAAATGGTCTAAAACCATCAGATGTTGAGTTTACTGACCCAGCTGTCAGGTTTATTATTAGAGGATATACAAGAGAAGCAGGAGTTAGAAGCTTAGAAAGGCAGATAGGAGCTGTACTTAGAAAAATAGCAAAAGAAATCGCTTTAAAAGGAAAGAAGAAAAAATATAGAATTACAAAAAACACAGTTAGAAAGTTTCTTGGAGCGCCTATTTACATGCCAGAAAAAGAAAAACATGATGAGATTGGAGTTGTAACAGGGCTGGCATGGACAGAAGTAGGCGGAGAGATAATGAAAATAGAAGCTACAAGAATGCCAGGTAAAGGACAATTAATTCTTACAGGTTCTCTTGGCGATGTTATGAAAGAATCTGCTATGGCTGCACTTTCATATGTAAAGTCAAAGGCAGTAGATTATGGATTAGACCCTGAAGAGTTTTCTAAATATGATATACATGTACATGTACCAGCAGGAGCTATCCCTAAAGATGGTCCTTCTGCAGGTATAGCAATAGCAACAGCTATATTTTCACTATTTGCACAGCTTCCGGTAAAGTCTGATGTTGCTATGACAGGAGAAATTACATTAAGAGGTCATGTTCTTCCTGTTGGTGGATTAAAGGAAAAAATACTCGCAGCAAAAAGAGCAGATATAAATACTGTAATCCTTCCTGAAGGAAATAAAGACGAAGTAATGGAAGAGCTACCTCAATATGTAAAGAAATCTATGAACCTAATATTTGTAGAGCATATGGACGAAGTTTTACCTATAGCTATAAAGGATTTTGATAAATTAAAAAAGAAAAAGAAAAGAAAGAAAAAAAGCTCTAAAGTAGCTGCATAAAAAAATCTTCAGCAGGGGAGTTTTACTCCCTTATCCTTCTATTTATCCTTTTTCAAATCTCCATACACTAATGATTTTTTATTTTTTTCTTTCAATCTACGAAAAATCAAATATAATGATTTACAATTGTTTTTGTAAAAACTTATTAACGAGTCTATTTAAGTTGATAATCATTTCAGTAGTTTTATTTCTTATAGTATCTTTAATATCATGTGGTGAAGGAGCAGACCAAAAAATAAACCTATCAAAGCAAGAACTTGCCAATAGATATCAGATACTTATATCAGAAAAAACCAAAGAACAGTTATTTATAAGCAATCAGCTTGCTAAATATCTAAAACTTTTAACAGGAAAAAAAGTAAATATACTAACCTCTAAGGAAACAGACATATTAGATGGACAATACATAATACTAGGATTTTCAAATGATAAATTTATAAAAGATATACTTGGTATTCATGTAAGACTAAAAGATACACAGGGGTTTTTTATAAAACGTTTTGATGATGATATTGTTATAGTAGCAAATAAACCAGTTGGACTTATATACGGAGTTTACTATTTCTTAGAAAACTACATAGGATTTAGATTCCTATCAAAAGATTACACATACATACCTAAAACTGTAAAAATATCTCTGCCAAATAATCTACAGGAAATCATAAAACCAAGATTTTTTTATAGAGAAATATTTATAAGAGAAAGTGATAACCCAGATTTTTCATTGAAACTTAGACTAAATGGAAGATTAGGTCATAGAAACCTAAAACCCTTAAAATATGGGAATATATTTGTAAAACTTCATGATATTTTTGACCTTGTACCACCCAAAATATATAGAAAAACACATCCTGAATTTTTTTGTGGCGGACAGATAGATTATACAAATAGTATGGTAAAGGAGATAGCCTTAAAAAGAGCAGACCAGATTTTACAAAGATACAAAAACATAAAAGACAAATTCTACTTTGTTATTGGTAATGCAGATAATGGATTTTATTGTACGAATAAAAAAAGTAAAGAAAGAATAAAAGAAGGAAAAGCACCATCAACACCATATCTTGACTTTATAGTTTATCTTGCAAAAAAACTGAAGAAAAAATATCCAAATGCTATCTTTACTGCTTCAGCATATCTATGGAGTAGAAAGCCACCTAAAAATTATCCAAAGCTACCAGATAATGTGGCAGTATTTTTCTGTGATATAGAATCAGATTTCTCCAAACCTATATACAAAAACAGAGAAATCTACAAAGACCTTAAAAGATGGCTTAAACTTTCAAGACACGTTATTATCTGGCATTACATAACAAACTTTAATAACTACTTTCAACCATACCCAAATATATATACTATTTACGAAAATATAAAAACTTACTCAAGATTTAGAAGGATAAAAGGTGTCTTCTTACAAGGCTCATATGGAACCCTATATGGAGACATGTCAGACCTTAGATTATATGTGTTTTCTAAACTACTGTGGAACCCTAAGTTAGATATAAACCATCTTATTGATGATTTTATACAAAAGTTTTATGCAGATGCAGGAACATACATAAAAGAATATCTAAATCTATTGTATACAAACTTTAAAAAACACCCTTCTGCCCTAAGACCAAAAATGATACAATACACTCCTTATTTAAATGCAGAATTCTTTATAAAAGCTGAGGAAATACTAAACAATGCATTAAACTCTGTTCCTGAAAACTCAATTTTTGAAAAAAATATAAAAAAAATAAAATTTAGTGTGGATTTAATGCTTTTAATAAACAATCCTTATTTACAAAAAGAAGCACAATATAAGGCAATACAATGGTTTTCAACAGATTACCTAACTAAATTAAAAAAGGAAGTAAAAACATTTATAAAGGAAAATAATATAACTACTTATTCGGAAGGAGGGCATATAAAAGATATTTTAAATTTGATAGAACTAAATAGAGAAAATATAAAGTATCCAGAAATAGTAAAAAATCTAACCTTTGGTAAAGACTGGTTTGATTATCAAGAATACATGCTACAGGTATGCTGTGGAGCAAAATTTGAACAAGATTTAAAAGCATCAGATAAAGTAGCTGTATCTATGCCCGGAAATACTACTGCATGGGGTATAAGTCTAAATCTTGATTTTTTACCTGAAGGTAAATGGGATATTTATTTTTCCATAAGAGTAGAGCCAACAGATAATTACAAAATTGATGATACTGCTTTTAGATACGGTGTTTATAGAAAAACCAGACCAAAAGAAGTAAAGCTATTTGAAGTTTTAGATAAAAATTATCACATTATACATGTAGGTGAATTTAAAAAATCAGATGGTAATTTATGGATAGCTCCTCCAGGAAATAGTTCTGTATACAAAATATATGTAGATAGAGTATTTATCATAAAGAAAAACTAAAAGTTTACAGGAAATAAATATGCAAGCTACATTTACAAGTGTTAGAGATGATGAAATTAGCTTTTTTAAAAGAAATCTAAAAGATTTAAAGCTACAGTTTTTTAAACAAAACATTAACCAGATAGATATAGAAAAACTTAAAGATACACAGATTTTATCTATTTTTGTTTATGATAAATTAACAAAAGATATCATTTCTAAACTAAAACATCTAAAACTTATTATAACAAGGTCT
>JALSSG010000045.1 GCA_026984355.1 Hydrogenothermaceae bacterium | reverse complement strand
ATGTTATTGACGTATATGATTTGGTAGGTGAGGTTATATGATAGCTGTAATCCAGAGAGTATTAAAATCCTACGTAGAAGTAGATAACAAAATAGTAGGAGAGATAGGAAAAGGGCTAAATATACTACTTGGAATAGAAAAAGGAGACTCACCAAAAGATATAGAAAAATTAGTAAATAAGATAGTAAATTTAAGAATTTTTGAAGATGATAAAGGAAAAATGAATTTATCAGTTATAGACATACAAGGCGAAGTTTTAGTTGTATCTCAATTTACCCTTGTTGCAAATGTTAAGAAAGGAAGAAGACCAAGCTTTGAAAATGCAGAAAATCCGCAAAAAGCAAGAGAACTATACGAAGAGTTTATCAATGAGATAAAAAAATTTGTACCTACCAAAACAGGAATTTTTGCAGCTAATATGAAAGTATTTATCTTAAATGATGGGCCAGTAACATTTATAATAGACTCAAAAAAACTTTAGTTAGAGGTAAACAAAATGAAGTATGAAATAACAAAAAAGTTCAAATTTGAAGCCGGTCATAGAGTTTGGAAACAGAACTTAATGGCTGGGAAAGGTGCAAAATTAATGGAAAACGAAATTCCACCTAACCCATGCTTAAATATACATGGACATAGCTACAAAGTTGAAGTTACAGTCGGTTCTGACACATTAAATGAACAAGATATGGTAATAGATTTTTACCATGTAAAAGCAGCTTTAAAAAACCTAATAGATAATCAAATGGATCATTCGTTTATAATAGACAAAAACGACCCTCTTTATCCAAAATTTAAAGAAGATTTTGGATTTTTAAAACTTTTTGTTGTTGATTTTTGTCCTACAGCAGAAGCTTTAGCAAAATTTATATATGATTTTCTAACAGAAAAACTAAAAGAAGCAGGACTATTAGAAGATATAAAGGTAGTTTCAGTTACAGTATGGGAAACAGAAACAGGAAAAGCCGTTTATAAAGGGCAAAATGGAGATTTTTAAGCTTTTTCCAGCTGTTTTTCTTATGGTTGTGGCTTTTGTAGTATATTTTTTGGTTGGATATAGCTTTATAAGAAAAAACAAAAAGAGGAAGGAAAATGGCTCTAATTAAACCTTACAAAGATAAAATCCCAAAAATACATCCATCTGTATTCCTTGCTGAAAACTGTGTAATTATAGGAGATGTGGAAATTGGACAAGATTCAAGTGTATGGTACAACGTAGTAATAAGAGGAGATGTTAATTATATAAGAATTGGAGAAAGAACAAATATTCAAGATGGAACAATAATTCACGTAGACCACGCTAAATATCCTACTATTATAGGTAATGAAGTTACAGTAGGACATAATGTTATGCTTCATGCCTGTACTATACAGGACAGATGCTTGATAGGTATGTCTTCTACAATAATGGATGGAGTTATAGTAGAAAGTTATAGTATTGTTGCAGCTGGAGCTTTAGTACCACCAGGAAAAGTTATAAAGTCAGGAACATTATGGGCTGGAGTTCCAGCAAAATATATAAGAGATTTAACAGAAGAAGAAAAGAAATGGATAGAAAAATCTTTTCAAAACTATGTAAAATATAAGAATAACTATATATATCAAAAGGAGACAGGCAATGACTAAAGCAGAAATAGTAAACTGGATTTTAAAAAACACCAATACAAAACTGTCAAAAAAAGATGTAAGCAAAATAGTCAATGCAATCTTTGAAGAGATAATCAGCGAAATAACATCAGCGAAAGACGAAAAGAAAATCCAAATATCTGGATTTGGAACATTCCTCGTAAAAAGAAGAGCACCTAAAATAGGTAGAAACCCTAAAACAAAAGAAGAAACGTTGATACCTGAAAGATTGGGGATATCTTTTAAACCTGGAAAAAGATTAAAAGAAAAAATAAAAGCATTATAAATCGGAGCGTAGCTCAGGCGGTAGAGCACTGGCATGGGGGGCCAGAGGTCGGCGGTTCGAGTCCGCTCGCTCCGATAAGATAAAAAGAAATACAAAAAAATATAAAAAAATGAAATCATAATCTTTTTGATATATATTTAATTTTAAAAAGCAAAAATCTTTTTTAACAGGAGGTCTTAACATGCCAAAAATAGCCCAATCAGTAGAAGAATTAAACTCTTTTTTAAACGGTACACTACAGGCTAACAATGGAGAGATAAAAATACTTGATGAAACAAAATTAAGAGACAGTGTTATTGATGACCTTATCTATACAGCAGTTTTTTCTGAAAATGAGGAAGTAAAACAGGAGGCAAAAGCTCTTATAAGAAATATAGCAAATGAGTTTGGTGCTGTTCCTGCTTCTATACATGACCTATATATGGCTCTTGGTAGAGGAGAAATTAGAGACTTTACTACACCAGCTGTTAATATAAGAGGTATGACTTATGATGTTGCAAGACAGATATTTAAAGTTGCTTTAAAACATGATGTAGGAGCTTTTATATTTGAGATAGCTAAATCTGAGATTGGTTATACATTCCAAAGACCTTCAGAGTATGCATCAGCTGTTTTAGCAGCAGCTATAAAAGAAGGGTATAAAGGACCTGTATTTATTCAAGGAGACCATTTTCAATTTAACGCAAAAAAATATCAGGAAGACCCAGAAAAAGAAAGAGAAGGAATAAAATCTTTAACAAAAGAGGCTATAGAAGCAGGTTTTTACAACATAGATATAGACCCATCAACACTTGTTGACTATTCAAAGCCAACACTAAAAGAACAACAATATTTTAATTATCTTGAAACTGCTTATATGACAGATTTTATAAGAAAGATTCAACCTGAAGAGATAAATGTATCAATAGGTGGTGAGATAGGACATATAGGTGGGAAAAACTCAACGGTAGAAGAATTTGAGGCATTTATGGAAGGATACTTAGAAACATTAAAAGAGTTAGGAGACGAAGATAAACCCGGTATCTCTAAAATATCAGTTCAAACAGGAACAGAACATGGAGGTGTTCCACTACCTGATGGAACAGTTGCAAAAGTAAAACTTGATTTTAATGTTTTAAGAGATATAGGAAAAGTAGCAAGAGAAAAGTATGGACTTGGTGGAACTGTACAACATGGAGCTTCTACACTTCCAGATGAGCTTTTTGATAAATTTCCACAAAATAACTGCTGTGAAATACATCTTGCTACAGGATTTCAAAACATAATGTATGACTTAATCCCAGAAGATTTTAGACAGGAAATATATAACTACATAAAAGAAAACTTCAAAAATGAGTGGAAAGAAGGATGGACTGAAGAACAGTTTATATATAAAACAAGGAAAAAAGGATTTGGACCTTTTAAATATCAGTGGTGGACATTAGACAAAGAATATAAAGATAAAATATTAGAAGCTTTATATAACAAGTTTGAGTTTTTATTTGAGAAACTGGCTGTATTTGACACAAAACAATACACTGATAAGTATATAAAAGTTGTTAAACTTCCTTATGGATATGTTAAAGCTTAACTCAAGGAAGTAAAGTGTGTCTGCTTTAGATAAACAGATTGAAGCTATAAAACAGTTATATAAAGAAATAAGAAATAGAAAACAAAAAGTAGAACCTATAATTATAGGAAAATTTGCCCTTACAGTGTATACACAGGGGATGTATCCTTCCCCTGTTATATCTCTTCTTCATCCTGATATTGAATTTATGACACATCTTTTAAAAGATTTAGGTTATAAACCTTCTGGAAATATTTTTTCTAAAAACGATATAAATTTTGAAATAAGTAATAGATTTGACCTTATTACAGGAAAATTTAATCAGATAGAGGTAGATGGAACAGTAATAAATGTTTTGTCTTTAGAAGATTTACTTATAGATATGATGAATGAATGTATAAACAAAGATGAAACAGTTTGTGAGCTTATAAAAATGTTAATAAGGTCTTATAAGAAGGCTATTGATTTTCATTATATATTTATGAATACGAAAGATAAAAGAGCGGTAATTAAGTTTAAAGAATTCAGGAGATAATAATGCAAACAGAAGAATTTACTAATGAAATTAAGCAGATTATAAAAAAGGTTTTTTCTATTGATATTAAGGGTGAAGTAGAAGATGTTTTAAAGGAACTTGTAAATACTTATCAGGTATTTGGAAATACAGCAGGTTCTCCTATTGCAGGCCTTGTTGAATCAGTAGATAAACCTGTTTTACAGGTAAGAAAAATTTTCAAAGGTAAAAACCAAAAAGATGAAGATGTTCTTCTTATATACTTTGAGGAAGCACATGGAATAATATTAAATCTTACTAAACCTTCAAAATCTCAGATAGGAACCTTACCTTTATTAAAATTTTAGTAAAGAAAACTTTGAAAGTATTTATTGGTACATCTGGCTATTTTTATTGGGATTGGAAGGGAAAGTTTTATCCTATAGATATAAAACCTGATAGGTGGTTTGAATATTATGCTAAGTATTTTAATACACTTGAAATAAATTCAACCTTTTATAAATTTCCAACAAACTCGTCTTTAAAAAGATGGTACAAGATAGCTCCTGATGGATTTTTTTATTCTATTAAGGTAAATAAAATAATAACTCATTTGAAAAGGTTTAAAG
>JALSSG010000044.1 GCA_026984355.1 Hydrogenothermaceae bacterium | reverse complement strand
AAATAAACATAAAAGAAACTTACAAAAAAGGTGTCCAGTATTATAACTATAACTCCTATTATGATGCTTTAAAACAGTTCCAAAAATTACTTAAATTTACGGATTCACCTTACTATAACAAAACCTTATTTATGCTAAGTAAAGTATATCTAAAGATAGGAAAAAGAACAGGTATAAAAAAGTACCTATGGTCTTCCCTTTACTATCTAAACACTTATGCATCAAAAACAAAAAAATATAACTGGGAATACTACATACTAAAAGGAAACATATACGAAGCTATTGGACTATATGAAAGAGCTATATCAGTATACAAAATAGCCTCCTCTTATGTAAAAAATGATAACCAGATTATAAAGACAGTTATAGCCCTTTTAAGAGCTTCTGTTGGTTTTGGAAAGATGGATTATATAACAAGATACATGGTACAGGCTGGAACTCAGGCATTAAAAGGTAAAGACAGACAGGAATTTGAATTTATAAAAGGCATGGTTGAATTCTCAAACAAAAATTATGAAGAAGCTATGAAATACTTTTTAAAAACATACAGGAAATTTGAAGTTTATCTTATAGATAACCCAGAGTACTACTACATAGTTGCAGAAACAGCATATAGATTAGGAGATTATCAATTTGCAAAAAAGTTATTTAGAAGAATAACTTCAGTAGTTAAAAACAGTGCAGTAGTAAGAAAATCTATCTTGAGAATAGCAGATATAGGACTGCAAACTGGAGAAATATCTGTAGCTATTACCAATTACTACACTCTTACCCATAAGTATCCACAAACGCCGGAAGGTATAATAGCAAAACTTAAATTAATAGGAATTATGGAAAAAGACCCTAAGATTAAAGTAAGAGTACTATCATTTGCCAGAGAAGAATTTAAAGACCCTATAAAATTTGTAGCAGAAAATTTAGTAAAGTATAGAACTGTATACATTGGAAAATTTGCAGTAGCAAACCTTGGACAGATAGTATTTAAATCAAATTCAAAAAAACTTTTTGATAGATTTTTATGGGAAATCTCTTTACTTTATCCACCAAAACTTGAGTTTGAACATATAGAATATCTAAGGTTTTTATGGAAAGAAGGACTTTTAAGACTAAAAAGTGAAAAAGTCTGTCCTCTATATCTTTCAAATCCAGACTTTTTCAAAATATCAATGGATAAAACAACTCTATTAAAAATATCTAAAGACCTAAAAGAATGTAAAAAGTATAAAGATAGAATAAATCTTCTTAAGTTTATGCTTGTAAAATGGGACGAAGATGATATAAGAATTGAGCTAGCAGAAGCCTTTTATGAAAATAAAAACTATACTACTTCGCTAAGAGCACTTGATTCTATAAAATCAAAAAACTGCAAATACGCTATTTTATATGGAAAAAACTTTTTAAAACTAAACCTTAATTTAAAACCAGTGGTTCAAAAAATAGAAAACTTATGTAAACCCAACAATTTAGAAGCAAAAGCTTTAAAAGGAATTTATCTTATAAAAATAAACAATATAAAAGAACCTTTTAACTTTGCACTAAAAAATGCAAAACCATTAGGAGAAAATTACAATAAAAATGAAATCATAACAGAGTTTATAAACGATTTACTTACAAAATTAGACCTCTACGAAAAATACAACCAGCTTTATCAGTTATCAAAACTAATTTATCAACACTCTAAAGATGACTGTAATATTGGAAGTATGTTTATGATTTCCTCTATCAGAACAAATCAGACTGAAGAAATTGAAAAATTGTCCGAAAAAATAGACAGATGTGAAAACAGCTGGGGAAAAGTTGCAAAACAATTATATGAAAGCTATCAGATAACAAGGAGGTTAAAAAGTGAGTGATATATGGAACATCACAGACCAGATGTCCCAGAAAGCTTCTTATTTCTTAGAAAGAACCAAAATTATACAAGGGAACATAGCAAATGCAGACACTCCATTTTATAAACCTAAAGACCTAACTTTTGAAAAACATCTAATTGAATTTGTTCATATGAAAATAGAAAACCCAAAACATATAAATCCTTCATTAGAAGAAAAAACAGAGTTTAAGATAATAGAAACAGGCAAATATTCTGGATATGACGGAAATAAAGTAAATATAGAAGAAGAATTAGCCAAATTAGCAGAAAGTTCAATCATGTACAAATCTCTGGTTGAAAGTATGAAAAAAGAGCTTTCAAAACTAAAAATTAGCATAACAGGAAGGTAGGAGGTAAAACATGATATTTAAGGGCTTAGAAGTATCAATAACAGGAATGAAAGCCCAAAAAGTAAGAATAGATATAACCTCAAGTAATCTTGCCAATGTCAACTCTACAAGAGCAGAAAATGGACAGCCTTATAGAAGAAGAGTTCCTGTTTTTCAAGCTGTTTTAGATAAGGAAACAAATCTAATCAAAGTAAAAGTGGCAGATATAGTAAAAGACCCATCACCATTCAAACTAAAATACGACCCCAAACACCCTGATGCTGACCAGAATGGATATGTGAAACTCCCAAACATAGACCCTATTAAAGAAATGGTTGATATGATGTCAGCTATCAGAAGCTACGAAGCAAACATAACAGCATTCAACACCCACAAAGATATGCTTTTAAAATCCTTAGAAATCCTAAGAGTGTAAAACAGGAGGATGTTTAGATGAACATAGAAAACATAGAACTTTTCAATATACAGACTGAAAATTCATTTATAGAAAAAAATAAAACCCAAAAAACAGGTTTTTCCCAATTATTAAAAGATTTCATAGCAGATGTAAACAACGACCAGCTAAAAGCTAAAGAAGCAGAACAAAAAATTATAAATGGACAGGTAAATAACTTAGAGGAGCTAATGTATACAATACAAAAATCAGAAATATCATTAAGACTCCTAACAGAAATAAGAAACAAAGCCCTTGAAGCTTATCAGGAAATATTCAGAATGCAGGTATAATGGAGTAAAAAGTTGGCTGAAGATAAAAAGTTTGACATTCAAAAGCTTCAAGAAAAAATAAAACAGCATCTAAATATAAAAAACATAGCCTTACTTATCGGAGCACTTACAATCATAGCTATACTAGGAACAATAGCATTTAAAAATATTACAAAACAAGATTTTGCAGTTTTATATACAGGACTTAGCCCAGATGATGCAGGACAGATTTTAACTGTACTTCAAGAAGAAAATATACCTTATAAAGTACAAGGGAATGGAACTATAATTCTCGTTCCAGAAGATAAAGTCTACGACATAAGACTTAAGCTAGCTGCAAAAGGAATACCATCTGGAAAATCAGTAGGATTTGAAATTTTTGAAGAACCAAAAATGGGAACTACCCAGTTTCAAGAGCAGATAAACTACATAAGAGCAGTAGAAGGAGAATTAGAAAGAACAATAAAACAGATAGATGCTGTAATGGATGCTAAAGTAAACATAGCACTTCCTAAAGAATCTATCTTTGTAAGAGAAGAAGATGAAGCGAAAGCATCAGTACTTATAAAACTGTACCCTGGAAAAGATATCACAAAGGAACAGGTTAAAGCTATTATATTTTTAGTTTCAAATGCTGTGCCAAAACTAAAACCAGAGAACGTATCAGTAGTAGACAATAGAGGAAGAGTACTATCAGACCTTATAGAAAATGAAGATACTCAGATTATAAGTGATAAAAACCTACAAATCAAAAAGAAATTAGAAAAACAGATAGAAAAAAGTGTTTATGCCTTACTGGCAAAAGCATTAGGTCCTGATAAGGTAGTAGTAAAAGCATCTGTTGAATTAGAAACAGGAAGACAGCTAAAAAAAGATGAAATATATGACCCAGATAAAACAGCAGTAGTAAGCGAAAGAAAGATACAGGAAAAAGAACTATCATATAAAGAACAACAGGCAGGAGTACCAGGAACAACAACAAATGTTCCACCAGTATTAGATATTACAGGACAGGGAAATATAAAAACCAGAAAAGAAAGAAAAGACCAGACTAAAAATTACGATGTATCAAAATCTATAATCAAAACAGAAAAACAGATATTCAAAATAAAGAAAATAAGTGTTGGAGTACTGATAGACGGAAAATACGTAGAAGAAAAAGATGAAAAAGGAAATATTGTTAAAAAATTCGTACCAAGACCAGAAAGTGAAATAAAACTCTATGAAGAACTTGTAAAAAGTGCCATAGGATACAACCCAGAAAGAGGAGATAAAGTCAAAGTAGCAAGTGTTCCATTTGAAGCACCACCTACTATAGCATTTGAAGAACAACCTTTAGCATTAAAAAACATCATATTACTTGGAGCTATAGGACTACTATCATTTATTATCCTGATACTTTTGCTTACCGTTATTCTAAAATCAAGAAAGAAAAAACAAACCCAAGAAGAAATACCACCACAACAGGCAGAAGGATTAGCAGGCTTATCAGCATTACATAAAGCAGAAGAAGGATTTGAGCTTGAAACAGAACCAGTTTATCAAAAAATACTAGAAATAGCCGAAAAAAATCCAGAACTTCTTGCAGACCTGATATCTAAATGGCTTAAAGAGGAAGGGAAATGATGCTTGAGCTAGAAGATTTTAATAATATCA